>CAMVJI010000221.1 GCA_947167765.1 uncultured Butyrivibrio sp.
ATGAATAAATTTTGGTAGTCGCTATCAAAATTGTTCACAAAATCTTCAGCAGCTCGTCTGGCCCCTTGAAATCTCTTAAGATCCTCGCCCTGATAATAGACTTCAGACAAAAGCTTAAAGTTAGCCTCTCTGGTCATGGCCCTCAAATTAGACTTATCATAAAGAGTCTCAATAATTTTCTGCTTAAAACAATGGCACTTCTCATTACCAATATATCCAGTATCCTTACAATCAGGACAAGTATACCCCATATCCAGATAGTCTTTAGAATACCCAGCCTCTGTCAGCAAAGTCAGCTTCCGCCTTGCAAGCTCCGCAAGCTGATTCTTCAAAACCCTGCGGTCCAGCTTCTCTCCAGATATCAGCCTTCTTCCAAAGTCCGCACTGGCAGTAGCTGTCTCGTCATCCAGCTCCTTATATCCAGGAACATTATCATAAACAGACTGAAGCCTCTCCTCCAGCTCCTGTCTATGCAGACTCCTTCTATCCTCATACTCATGCATAATCGCATCATACTGCGCATTCGTTAACGCCATACACTAAATCTCCTCGTCAATCGAAACAGGGTCCCATCCTTATGAATATTCTGTCGATACACTTCCTGTTCCGCTCATTTCCTACCTTTCTCCCCTTTGTGAGTTTAAACCGTGGAACTTAGACATATCAATCTCAAGCGGCTCTCCGCGCCGAGATTGATGCCCATGGCTAAGTGGAACGCTTGGTTTAACCGAGCAAAAGGGAGAAAGGTAGGAAATGGGCGGAACCCAAGAAACGTACCCCAGTATTTCATAAGTATGGCCCTGTACGTGTTTCAGGGAAGGCCGGAGCCGCCGCCGAACCAAGAGTACAGGGCCGAGCTTATGTAGTCTCTCCTGCGAGATTCCCCAATCTGGCAGAAGGCTCTAGTTGTCCAGAAGCTTTTTCTCAAGTTCTACAAAATCATAGGTGTTTTGCTGGAACTGATTGAAGCGATTCTGGGTTCCGCCTAGACGAATAGATGATTCGCCCACGCGAAGTTTGCTATCGATGGATGAAACGGAAGCCTTGGATCTCTTTTTGAGATCTGCGGTAAAGTCGGCATCTAACCTGGCAATATCCTCCCGTGAACTTACTCCTTTTTCATGCCAGGAGCGAAGAATGCTGTCGCAATACTTAAGACGGTTCTTCTGTGTCGCCATAACAGTGCGGTCGCAGGCTTCCAAAATGATCTCCATCGAAAATCTCAGCTCCCCAATCCACTTTCGAATGAAGGTGCCTTCCTTCTCAGTGGGACTGTTTTCCATACCGAGTGCCTTCATGATAGTGATGATGTCACTGTCATGTTTGTAGATTTCCGCGCGTGCCTGTTTTGGCGTCTTGATGCCTTGCTGATTCCAGTTAATGGCCACCTTCTCCATATATCTGAAATCTTTTTTATGATTATCGACGCAATACTGCATCAGATAGTCCAATAGATCGTCTGAGAATCCAAGTTCGTCGTGTATGTAATAAACAGTGGACATCTCAGTTGGAGATAATGTTCTTCCAAAATACTGTTCTGCGATAAACAGAAGATTTGAACCTTCTGACTGCTTGAAGGATTTAAGCTGTGCTGCAGAATAGTTTGGTCTTTCCGGGATAACGTTTTCTGGCTGGATCTCAGATTCAGCTTGTGCAACTGGAGAAAGAACAGGTCTTACCTGGCTGTCGTTTCTTCTTCTGCCATAGCGTCTCTGAGTGCTTGCTACGATATTCTCCATATGTATTCCGGTCAGATTCTGGGAAGTGTCGTACTCAAGAGAAATGAGTCCTTTCTTTTCCCAATATTTTAAAGAACGAAGTACGTCAGATTCTGTATGATTGAATTTATCTGCCAGTGCTGGAACACTGGTAGGTAAATTCGCACTCATCATCCTAAGAAGATAGAGGTAGATCTTGATCTGCGCATCGTTTGCGTCCTGCATGTATTCATCAATGAAAATGTTTGATACATAAGTAGAATCCTCCCCACAATTAGAACTAATAGTTACTCGCCCCATCATATACTTTCATCACCTGCTTTACTAACATATCCGAAAAAGAATTGTTTGCTTCATCGGAACAATTCAGATTATAGCATGGGAATTTTTAAAATGATATGGGCAAAAATGCCGAAGAAATCCAGTAACCATCTCGGTTTCCGGAATTGGATATATATTGTGGACAATGTGGATAACGTGGATTATTTTATAAAAATTCTATAAAAATAGGTCTGACTGTGAGGATTACCAGTCAGACCTTTATCCACCAAAAATGATTTACATAAACTATAAATAAAAGTGGAAATGTGGATAAGTATTACCTTCCAAGGAGCTCATCGCCGATTTTTACTACATCTCCGGCTCCCATGGTTATCAACAAATCTCCCTTAGTGCAATTTTGCAAAAGAAATTTTTCTATTTCATTAAAGTTTGACAGAGTTGGAAAATAATTGCACTCATGTCCCAAACTGACAATCTTGTCAGCGAGTGTTCTTGAGCTGATGCCAAGATCATCCTTTTCCCTGGCAGCGTAAATATCAGCCAGTACAACATGGTCTGCTATTGAAAGCGCCTCAGCGAACTCATCTAAAAGAGCTTTTGTTCTTGTGTAGGTGTGAGGCTGGAATACACACCATATCTTTTCGTGTGGATAGTTCTTGGCTGCAGTTAAGGTAGCCTTGATCTCTGTTGGGTGATGAGCGTAGTCGTCGATAATTGTAACTCCGCTTATCTCTCCCTTATATTCGAATCTTCTGCTGGTTCCTCCAAAGAGAGAAAGACCAGATACGATATGCTTATCTTCTATATTAAGTACAGTTGAAACAGCTATGGCTGCCAGAGCATTATAAACGTTGTGGATGCCTGGAACAGCCAGCTTTATCTTTAGCTCTTTTCCCATAGGAAGGTGAGCTGTAAATGAAGGATTGCCATGATCATCGTAAACAATGTCTGTTGGATAGTAGTCAAACTTATCTGAAGATCCATAGGTTACGATGGTGCAGGGAAGATCGTGTGTGATCTCATCTACATTTTCAATGTCACCACTTATTACGAGAGTTCCGTCAGCTGGAAGGAGCTCTGCAAACTTCCTGAAGGAATGTCTTATGTCCTCAAGGTCCTTGAAGAAATCCAGATGGTCAGCATCGATGTTGGAAATGACACTGATCTTAGGGAAAAAGCTAAGGAAGCTGTTGGTGTACTCACAGGCCTCAGTAACAAAGTACTCTGACTGTCCGACTCTTATGTTTCCTCCGATGTCCTTAAACACGCCGCCAATTGAAAGTGTTGGGTCTGTGTCTGCCTCTAAGAGGATCTTGGAAACCATTGAAGTTGTGGTTGTTTTGCCGTGAGTTCCGCTGATGGCAACAGGAAGAGCGTACTGCTTCATGATCTGTCCAAGAAGCTCTGCTCTTGTGAGCATTGGAATACCAGCCTCTTTAGCTGCAGCAAATTCTGGGTTGTCAGGATGAACAGCTGCAGTGTAAACAACTACATCGATCTTGTCTGCAGATGAGATGTTCTCAGCTCTCTGTCCATAGTTTATCTTAACCTGCTGACTTTCAAGGGCTCTTGTCATGGCTGATTCCTTTGAGTCTGAACCGGAGATCTTAAAGCCCTCCTGTATCAGAATCTGAGCAAGACCGCTCATTGAAATACCGCCAATTCCTATGAAATATACGTGTACAGGATTTTTAAAGTCTATTTTATACATATTTATATATGCCTCCAAACCTCTTTATTCTAGCACGTATTTAATCAAAGTCAAAAAATCAGATAATTCGAAAACGTTTAATTAAATTATATATCTTATTTACACCATTTCGTATTTTTTTCATCAAAACATGTGATATACTTAATAATAAGAACAAAAGCGGTTTCTGTTATA
>CAMVJI010000222.1 GCA_947167765.1 uncultured Butyrivibrio sp.
ATGAATAAATTTTGGTAGTCGCTATCAAAATTGTTCACAAAATCTTCAGCAGCTCTTCTGGCCCCTTGAAATCTCTTAAGATCCTCACCCTGATAGTAAGACTCAGAAATAAGCTTGAAGTTAGCCTCTTTAGTCATAGCCCTAAGATTAGATTTATCATAGAGCGTCTCTATTATTTTCTGCTTAAAACAATGGCACTTCTCATTGCCAATATATCCAGTATCCTTGCAATCCGGACATGTATACCCCATATCCAGATAATCCTTAGAATACCCTGCCTCTGTCAGCAGCGTTAATTTTCGCCTTGCCAGCTCCGCCAGCTGATTCTTTAACACCCTGCGGTCCAGCTTCTCTCCAGAAATCAGCCTTCTTCCAAAATCCGCACTGGCAGTAGCAGTCTCTTCATCCAGCTCCTTATACCCAGGAACATTATCATAAACAGACTGAAGCCTCTCCTCCAGCTCCTGTCTATGCAAACTCCGTCTATCCTCATATTCATGCATTATCGCATCATACTGCGCATTGGTAAGTGCCATACACTATATCCTCTCACTAATTAAAACCAGGTGCCATCCTTATGTCCATGCTGTCGATAAATTTCCTCCCCCGCCCATTTCCTATATCCCTCCCATTTGTGAGTTTAAACCGTGTAGCTTAGACATATCCATCTCCAGCGGCTCTCCGCGCAGAGATGGATGCTCATGGCTAAGCGGAACGCTTGGTTTAACCGAGCAAATGGGAGGGATATAGGAAATGGGAGGGGGCAGAGAAACTACCCCAGCATCTCATAAGTATGGCCCTGTACGTGTTTCAGGGAAGGCCGGAGCCGCCGCCGAACCAAGAGTACAGGGCCGAGCTTATGTAGTCTCTCCTGCGAGATTCCCCAATCTGGCAGAAGGCTCTAGTTGTCCAGAAGCTTTTTCTCAAGTTCTACAAAATCATAGGTGTTTTGCTGGAACTGATTGAAGCGATTCTGGGTTCCGCCTAGACGAATAGATGATTCGCCCACGCGAAGTTTGCTATCGATGGATGAAACGGAAGCCTTGGATCTCTTTTTGAGATCTGCGGTAAAGTCGGCATCTAACCTGGCAATATCCTCCCGTGAACTTACTCCTTTTTCATGCCAGGAGCGAAGAATGCTGTCGCAATACTTAAGACGGTTCTTCTGTGTCGCCATAACAGTGCGGTCGCAGGCTTCCAAAATGATCTCCATCGAAAATCTCAGCTCCCCAATCCACTTTCGAATGAAGGTGCCTTCCTTCTCAGTGGGACTGTTTTCCATACCGAGTGCCTTCATGATAGTGATGATGTCACTGTCATGTTTGTAGATTTCCGCGCGTGCCTGTTTTGGCGTCTTGATGCCTTGCTGATTCCAGTTAATGGCCACCTTCTCCATATATCTGAAATCTTTTTTATGATTATCGACGCAATACTGCATCAGATAGTCCAATAGATCGTCTGAGAATCCAAGTTCGTCGTGTATGTAATAAACAGTGGACATCTCAGTTGGAGATAATGTTCTTCCAAAATACTGTTCTGCGATAAACAGAAGATTTGAACCTTCTGACTGCTTGAAGGATTTAAGCTGTGCTGCAGAATAGTTTGGTCTTTCCGGGATAACGTTTTCTGGCTGGATCTCAGATTCAGCTTGTGCAACTGGAGAAAGAACAGGTCTTACCTGGCTGTCGTTTCTTCTTCTGCCATAGCGTCTCTGAGTGCTTGCTACGATATTCTCCATATGTATTCCGGTCAGATTCTGGGAAGTGTCGTACTCAAGAGAAATGAGTCCTTTCTTTTCCCAATATTTTAAAGAACGAAGTACGTCAGATTCTGTATGATTGAATTTATCTGCCAGTGCTGGAACACTGGTAGGTAAATTCGCACTCATCATCCTAAGAAGATAGAGGTAGATCTTGATCTGCGCATCGTTTGCGTCCTGCATGTATTCATCAATGAAAATGTTTGATACATAAGTAGAATCCTCCCCACAATTAGAACTAATAGTTACTCGCCCCATCATATACTTTCATCACCTGCTTTACTAACATATCCGAAAAAGAATTGTTTGCTTCATCGGAACAATTCAGATTATAGCATGGGAATTTTTAAAATGATATGGGCAAAAATGCCGAAGAAATCCAGTAACCATCTCGGTTTCCGGAATTGGATATATATTGTGGACAATGTGGATAACGTGGATTATTTTATAAAAATTCTATAAAAATAGGTCTGACTGTGAGGATTACCAGTCAGACCTTTATCCACCAAAAATGATTTACATAAACTATAAATAAAAGTGGAAATGTGGATAAGTATTACCTTCCAAGGAGCTCATCGCCGATTTTTACTACATCTCCGGCTCCCATGGTTATCAACAAATCTCCCTTAGTGCAATTTTGCAAAAGAAATTTTTCTATTTCATTAAAGTTTGACAGAGTTGGAAAATAATTGCACTCATGTCCCAAACTGACAATCTTGTCAGCGAGTGTTCTTGAGCTGATGCCAAGATCATCCTTTTCCCTGGCAGCGTAAATATCAGCCAGTACAACATGGTCTGCTATTGAAAGCGCCTCAGCGAACTCATCTAAAAGAGCTTTTGTTCTTGTGTAGGTGTGAGGCTGGAATACACACCATATCTTTTCGTGTGGATAGTTCTTGGCTGCAGTTAAGGTAGCCTTGATCTCTGTTGGGTGATGAGCGTAGTCGTCGATAATTGTAACTCCGCTTATCTCTCCCTTATATTCGAATCTTCTGCTGGTTCCTCCAAAGAGAGAAAGACCAGATACGATATGCTTATCTTCTATATTAAGTACAGTTGAAACAGCTATGGCTGCCAGAGCATTATAAACGTTGTGGATGCCTGGAACAGCCAGCTTTATCTTTAGCTCTTTTCCCATAGGAAGGTGAGCTGTAAATGAAGGATTGCCATGATCATCGTAAACAATGTCTGTTGGATAGTAGTCAAACTTATCTGAAGATCCATAGGTTACGATGGTGCAGGGAAGATCGTGTGTGATCTCATCTACATTTTCAATGTCACCACTTATTACGAGAGTTCCGTCAGCTGGAAGGAGCTCTGCAAACTTCCTGAAGGAATGTCTTATGTCCTCAAGGTCCTTGAAGAAATCCAGATGGTCAGCATCGATGTTGGAAATGACACTGATCTTAGGGAAAAAGCTAAGGAAGCTGTTGGTGTACTCACAGGCCTCAGTAACAAAGTACTCTGACTGTCCGACTCTTATGTTTCCTCCGATGTCCTTAAACACGCCGCCAATTGAAAGTGTTGGGTCTGTGTCTGCCTCTAAGAGGATCTTGGAAACCATTGAAGTTGTGGTTGTTTTGCCGTGAGTTCCGCTGATGGCAACAGGAAGAGCGTACTGCTTCATGATCTGTCCAAGAAGCTCTGCTCTTGTGAGCATTGGAATACCAGCCTCTTTAGCTGCAGCAAATTCTGGGTTGTCAGGATGAACAGCTGCAGTGTAAACAACTACATCGATCTTGTCTGCAGATGAGATGTTCTCAGCTCTCTGTCCATAGTTTATCTTAACCTGCTGACTTTCAAGGGCTCTTGTCATGGCAGATTCCTTAGAGTCTGAGCCTGAAATCTTGAAGCCCTCTTTAATAAGGATCTGGGCAAGGCCGCTCATTGAAATACCACCAATGCCTATGAAATATACGTGTACAGGATTTTTAAAATCTATTTTATACATATTTATATATGCCTCCAAACTTCTTTATTCTAGCACGTATTTAGTCAAAGTCAAAAAATCAGATAATTCGAAAACGTTTAACTAAATTATATATCTTATTTACAGCATTTCGTATTTTATTCATCAAAACATGTGATATACTTAATAATAAGAACAAAAGCGGTTTCTGTTATA
>CAMVJI010000223.1 GCA_947167765.1 uncultured Butyrivibrio sp.
GGTGATACAAGAACTGATGTCATCATGGCAAGAGAGCCAAATGCAGATGATACCATATCACTCATAACATCTCCGTCGTAGTTCTTGCAGGCCCAGATAAATCCGCCCTTTGACTTCATTACTCTTGCAACTGCATCGTCGATAAGTGTATAGAAGTAAGTGATACCAGCCTTCTCAAAATCGGCCTTAAACTCATTTTCATAAACTTCATCAAAGATCTCTCTAAATCTTCTATCGTAGGTCTTTGAAATTGTATCCTTAGTTCCAAGCCACAGCTCTTTTTTCTCTGAAAGAGCATACTTAAAGCAGGCTCTTGCAAAGCTTCTAATAGATGAATCTTTGTTGTGAATGCCCTGGATGATACCTGGCTCATCAAACTCATGGATGGTCTGACGAATCTCTTTTCCGTCCTCTCCTGTAAATAAGAGTTCCGCCTTACCAGGTCCTGGAACTCTGATCTCTACATTCTTGTATACATCACCGTAGGCATGTCTTGCAAGGGTTATAGGGCTTACCCAGGTTCTTACGTTGGGTTCAATTCCCTTTACCATGATAGGAGTCCTGAACACAGTTCCATCGAGGATAGCTCTTATGGTTCCATTGGGGCTCTTCCACATCTTTTTAAGATTATACTCAGTTACACGCTCGTTGTTAGGTGTGATAGTTGCACACTTTACAGCTACTCCATATTTAAGTGTGGCGTTGGCACTGTCAACTGTAACCTGATCGTCAGTCTCATCTCTGTGCTTAAGGCCAAGGTCGTAGTACTCGCTCTTTAGATCAATGTAAGGAAGAATAAGCTTGTCCTTGATCATCTTCCAAAGGACTCTTGTCATCTCATCTCCGTCCATCTCTACAATAGGGGTGGTCATTGTAACTTTACTCATTGCTCTACTCCTTATAGTTTCACTTTTTCTTAGTCGTACATTTCCAAAAGTCCCTTGTCTACCATGTTTTCATAGGCATTTACCATATGCTGGTTGGCAAGTTCTTCAGCCTTGTCAGGATTCTTTTCCCTGATGGCTTCCATGATATATTTGTGTTCAACGTTAGATACGGCGCCTCTTCCGCTTGAAAGAGTCTGCTGTCTTACGCGCCATACATACTGATGATAATCCTTTAAAAGGTGCTCAAGCATCTTGGAGTTACATGACTCATAAAGGATAGTGTGGAATCTGTTATCAAGCTCAGCCATCTGCTCCATGTGACCTCTGGCAGCGTGGAACTCTGCAAGGTAAATAACTTCTTCCATCTCCTCAAGCTGCTCATCTGTAATATTTTCGCAGGCCCATCTAGCACACAGTCCCTCAAGCCTTGACCTTATCATGTAGATATCCTCAATGTCCTTGGCCTTGATGCCTGTTACATATGCTCCCTTGTTTGGGATGATCTGAATGAGGCCCTCAAGCTCCAGTTGTCTGAAAGCTTCTCGTACAGGAGTCCTTGATACTCCAAGTTCATTACCGATGGCGACCTCTTTAAGTTCCTCGTGATCTTTGTACTTGCCGTTAAGAATGTCTTCTCTGATCCTGTTGAAAACTCTGCCTCGCAGGGAGTACTTGTCTGTGACTTCCTGTTTTAAATCGCGATTTTCCATAATATTTGTTGATTACTTTAAAGTAACCACTTCTCCTTCCTTAACAACGATGCCAAGCTCCTTTGATACTTCATCAATCTTGGCAACAAGCTCGCCGTCTGTCATTACAGTTACACGGCCATTTTCGTACTCTTTATCTACCCAGTCCTTGAGTTTTAAAACAAGCTCTGACTTCTTATCAAGAGCATGTTCTTCTCTAAGGCCGTAGTGCACGTTGATCCAGTGAGCTATTCCAGCAAGGCCTGAAGTGTTGGAGACAGCACTTACAGGGGGCCTTCTTAGGAACTTTTCAGTATCAAAGATGTTGTAGATCTCTTCGTTTTTAAGAAGTCCGTCAGCGTGGATTCCAGCTCTTGTTACATTAAAGTTCTTACCAACAAATGGTGTGTTGGCAGGAACAGTAAAGCCTATTTCTTTTTCGTAATACTCAGCAAGGTCTGTGATGACCTGTGTGTTCATGCCGTTAAGGTGGCCCTTAAGCTGGGCATACTCAAATACCATGGCTTCAAGAGGTGTGTTACCAGTCCTCTCACCGATTCCAAACAGTGATGTGTTAACAGAAGCGCAGCCATAAATCCATGCTGTTGTTGAGTTGGTAACAGCCTTGTAGAAGTCATTGTGACCGTGCCACTCAATGAGTTCACTTGGAACTGAAGCATTGGTGTTGATGGCATAAATGATACCCTGCACACTTCTTGGGATAACAGCACCTGAGAAGTTGACGCCGTATCCCATTGTGTCGCAGGCTCTTATCTTGATAGGAATCTTGTATTCCTCCTTAAGCTTCATAAGCTCAATGCAGAAAGGAACCACAAATCCGTAGATATCTGCTCTTGTGATGTCTTCAAGGTGGCACCTTGGACTTATGCCCTCTTCAAGACAGGACCTGATGATGCTAAGATAGTGCTCAAGTGCCTGTTTTCTGGTCATCTTGAGCTTTAAGAAAATATGATAGTCAGAGCAGCTTACAAGAATACCGGTCTCTTTCATTCCGATCTCTTTTACCAGCTTAAAGTCCTCTTCACTGGCCCTTATCCAGCTGGTGACCTCAGGGAACTCATAGCCCCTCTCCATACACTTGTAGACTGCATCTCTGTCGCTCTTTGAGTATAAAAAGAATTCGCTCTGGCGGATCATTCCGTTGGGACCGCCAAGCTCATGGAACATATCGAATATCCTTACGATCTGCTCAGTAGTGTAGGGTGCTCTTGACTGCTGTCCATCCCTGAATGTCGTATCCGTTATCCAGATCTCTTTTGGCATGTTGTGAGGAACGATCCTGTCGTTAAAAGGAATCTTTGGAATCTCCTCGTATGGAAACATGTTTCTGAATACGTTAGGTTTGACAACATCATCAAGAATATACATATGCTCTTCGATCTTGAGCAGGTTAGTCTTCTCATTCATTGTCACAGGTCGATTCTGAAAAGTAGTCTGATCACTCATAGTTAAGCCCCATTGCCTTTCTATAAACAAACTTTGGTATAATTGTATACAATCATACCAACACTGTCAAGGCGATAAAAAAAGCTCAGCCTATCGATAAGTAAGCTGAGCTATCATAGATTTTCAATTATTCTTCCGTATACATACTTTCCTCCTTATACGGAGTTGTCAGAATTTACTCTTTCTACTAAAGAAGTTCTTAAGTTCTTCTATCGGTTCAGGCTTTGCGAAGTGATAACCCTGAATGTAGTCAAAGCCCTTATCCACAGAAAACTGCTGCTGGGACTCATCTTCAACACCCTCAACCAAAGTAACAAAACCGTTCTTTTTAAACACCTCGATCATGTAGGTTAAGATGTCATCCATCCTGTTGTCATCAAGAGACTTGTAAAGAAGTGTCTTATCAAACTTGATGGTCTTAACAGGACAGTTGATAACTCTCTCAAGTGATGAGTAACCTGTTCCAAAGTCATCAAGATATAGCTGGATTCCTTCCTTGTCGAGAATCTCCATATTTCTCTGAGCCATATCATAGTTTTCAAACATGGCTGTCTCTGTGATCTCCATACGGATCTTGCCCATATCTATGTCGTACTTTTCGATAATGTCCAAAAAGTCCTGATACATTGTAGGGTTAGACAGCTCTTTTGATGAAATATTGACCGAGATCGCATCAAAATCATAAAACTCAGAAAGCTGTTCAATGGCCTTGCAGACCTTGTTTATCATGATGCAGGAAAGCATATGTATGCATCCCGACTGCTCAGCAATCGGAATGAATTTATCAGGAGAAATGATACTGTCGCCAATCTTAAGGCGCATAAGGGATTCAGCAACCCT
>CAMVJI010000224.1 GCA_947167765.1 uncultured Butyrivibrio sp.
ACATACCCAGTGGTTGCAAGGGGTAAGACCACTGCGCAAAAAGAATTGTCAGACCAGAATATTTGCGCCTTTACAAGGTCAGTGACCCAGGAAGAAGCCGAGGAATTCCTAAAGAATACCGGTACGGAAGAAGAGGCTGGTGGAAATGGAAGCCTGGAAGGCGATAGTGCATCAGCAGATTTTGGACCGCTTTCACTTCTTTTTGTGATAAACACTTCTGATGAAGCTCAGACTGTAGATCTTTCAAAATCTGAGATGGACAGTGCCTATAACACCCTTTCATATCAGCTAAATACTAAAGAAGAATCCAGCTCCTTAAGTGGAACCACACTGACAATAGCTCCCTATGGAGTAGCAGTGCTTAATTCAGAACAGTAAACTGATAAATGGAACCGCAAGATACCTGTAAATAGTCAAGGTGCAGCATGTTGGGGGACAACTAATGACATTTGATAACTATATTTTTGACCTGTATGGGACGCTTATAGATATCCACACAGACGAGGAACAGCATGGTCTGTGGCAGGATATGGCAGCATATCTCCAGTGTCAGTTCGGAGCTGATTATACAGCAAAAGAGCTAAGAAAAAGATATCTTGAGCTCTGCGCCCTGGAGGAAGAAGCCCTGACTTTTTATCTTAAGAAAAACAGGGGCATCACAACCAGGTACCCGGAAATTCGCATCTCCTGGGTCTGGACAAGGCTCATTGCTGAAAAGGTATACGGAAAAGCATCAGAATTTACCAACAGCCGACTGGGGCATAGCCAGGCGGATATTGATGCAGGGGATACCTATCTTACTCACAAGTACGACCAGGAGGAGTACATAACTCCACAAATACAGGCTCTGTGCACCTATTTCAGGAACACCTCAAGGGACAAGCTTGTAAAATATGAGGGCGTCGACAGGACATTAAAGGAGCTAAGAAGATACGGCAAGAAGGTATTTCTTTTGTCCAATGCCCAGAAGATATTCACTGTAAAAGAGCTGATGGACACAGGGCTCTACAGCTATTTTAAAGGTATTTTCATATCATCTGAAGCAATGATAAAAAAGCCTGATCCTGCTTTTATGGAGGTTCTCATCTCCAAATACAGACTGGATAAGTCAAAATGTGTTATGATAGGTAACGACATTACAAGTGACGTAGGGGTTGCGGCAGGTAGCGGTATCAGGAGCATTTTCCTTAACACCTACGAAGTTTCAGATAAAGATATCAATAAAGGCATCAGGAAGCTTGATATCAGGGAAAAAGATCTTTTCCCGGTGATCATATCAGATGGCAATATTGAAAAGATATTAAGCCTCTAGGTGCAGGACGGATAAAATGAAATACTTTTTACTGTATATCAAGCAGACCCTGAGGTTTGTGCTAAAGCCAATGTCCTTTGTGCCTGCAATAGTGATGATGTGCCTGATCTATATGTTCTCAGCCCAGGACGCAGATGAGAGCAGTCGCCTCAGCTACGAAGTGGGAGTCAAGGTGCTGACCTACGCCAACGAGACTCTGGACAAGGGATGGAGCACAAAATACATTGAGCACCTCTCTGAAGAGGGGCAGCACTACATAAGAAAGACAGCGCATTTTACGGAATATTTCCTTTTGGCGGTTTCTGTGGCATTTCCCCTTTATGTGTACGGAGTAAGAGGCCTGTGGCTTGTATTTTCAGCAGGAATCTTCTGTGTGGGCTTTGCCTGCCTCGATGAATATCATCAATCTTTTGTGGCGGGAAGGACTCCCCAGAAAAAAGATATTGTCATAGACAGTTTTGGTATCCTTTTTGGAATAATAATTACCAGGATCGTGGGATGGACTGGGCGGATGACAATTTTCAGGCCTCTTTCGAACCACAGGAAGAAAAGGCGTGGTTGACGCATTTGCAACCATCAGTTGACAAATTTCCAAGGCGACTTTATAGATTGCAACTGTTATTTTTTGTAATCTGAGATCACAAAATCAAACAAAAGAGATCTCGAAACAAAAAACGAAAATAGCGGAGGAAAACAAAATGATACTTGCTGACAAAATTATTAACGAGAGAAAAAAACTTGGACTTTCACAGGAAGACCTTGCAGATAGACTTGATGTTTCAAGGCAGTCTGTTTCTAAATGGGAGAGCGCACAGTCAACACCAGATCTTGGAAGGATACTTAAGATGTCAGAGATATTTGGCGTCAGCACTGATTACCTTCTTAAAGATGAGATTGAAGAAACTAATGTTGGCACTGAGCTTATACAGGACAGCGCAGCATCAGCTGGCGGAAGCCGCAGATATGTAAGTCTTGAGGAAGCATCTGATTTCCTAAATAAAGTAGAAAAAACTACTCCTATTACTGCCTGGGGTGTTTCAATGTGCATCCTTTCACCTGTGGTACTTATTGCCATGGCAGGTTTTTCGGCTTTGGGTTTTGTTCCGGAAGCTGTTGCAGCAGGTGTTGGTCTTATCACACTTTTTGTTTTAATTGCTGTGGCTGTATTTATATTCATAATGAATGACAGATATCTCAAGCCCTATGAGTTTCTTGAGACAGATACAATAGAAACAGCCTACGGTGTAGATGGTATGGTAAAAGAGAAGAAGGCTGCTTTTGAAAGAAAGCACACGTTATTTATTGCTCTTGGCGTAGTTTTGTGCATACTTTCAAGTCTGCCGCTTATTATTGGAAGTCTCATCGCCACAACCCAGAAACAGGAGAACATTATTCCTTTACTTGTATCTGTCCTTCTCATAATCGTAGCTACAGGTGTTAACCTCATCATCAGAGCTGGTGGCATTATGGAGTCCTACAACAAGCTCCTTCAGGAAGGGGATTATAATGCAGAGGGTAAAAAGGCAAGCAAAGCCGTAGGAAAGATCGCCAGCATCTACTGGCCTGTAGTTGTTGCGGGATACCTTGCATGGAGCTTCATTACCATGCAGTGGGAGATGACATGGATAGTATGGCCTGTTGCAGCAGTTCTTTTCGGAGCAGTGGCAGGAATCACCAGGGCCTGCATGAAAGAATAATGTGAAAATATTGTTGACATGAGTTTTTAGATGTGTTATTGTACTTGAGTATTTGAAAACCAAGCAGAGTATCCACTCTCACCCTGCGGCACAGCCAGTAGCGGTTAATATCTTTTCAGATCCAGTGATATAAGCGCGGATCATGACTATGATTTTTAGTGGATACATTTGCGGATGTATCCACTTTTTTTCAGGAGGATAAAACCATTAGCGAGTTATTTATTAACGATCAGATCAGAGCTAAAGAAGTCCGCGTGATCGGAGTTGACGGAGAGCAGCTGGGTGTTATGTCACTTAGCGATGCCAAGAAGATCGCAGAGGACGAGGGTGTTGATCTTGTAATGATCGCCCCAACTGCCAAGCCACCTGTTTGCAGGGTTGTAGACTATGGCAAGTTCAAGTATGAGCAGCTCCGCAAGGAGAAAGAGGCTCGTAAGAAACAGAAGACTGTCGAGATCAAAGAGATCAGACTTTCCCCTAACATTGACACCAACGATCTTAATACTAAGGTCAATGCTGCCAAGAAGTTCCTTGAAAAAGGAAACAGGGTTAAGATCACACTTCGTTTCAGAGGCCGTGAGATGGCTCATATGGGAGCAAGCGTTCACATCCTTACAGATTTTGCTGAGGCTCTTTCAGACGTTGCAGTTATTGAGAAACAGCCTAAGGTTGAGGGACGTAGTATGACAATGTTCCTTACTGAGAAAAAGAATTAATAAAATATTTTTTGCAAAGATATAGGAGGATTTAGTTATGCAGCAAAAGATGAAAACAAAGAGAGCCGCTGCCAAGAGATTCAAGGTAACTGGCACAGGCAAGCTCATGAGAAACAAAGCGTATAAGCGCCACATCTTAACAAAGA
>CAMVJI010000225.1 GCA_947167765.1 uncultured Butyrivibrio sp.
GTCTATGTCCTTCTGGGGTTTTATTACATGGAAGGCTTTCCATGTTTTACCTGGATCAACGGTGTGTATTGCACCGGCAAAACAGTAAATGAAGTCAATGAGGAACTTATCCGGAGTAGCGCCTATGAAGGGGTTGCTATTCTGGATAAAAGTGGTGCAAGGCTTTTTGTCAGCGCAGATGATGCTGAGATGAGCCTTGACTATACTGCCTCTCTAAGTGAAGCGTTCTCTAGTAGAAACCCGTTTGCGTGGGGCTTCTATGTCTTTAAAAATTTATACTACGATTACAATCCAACTATTTATATAAATAAGCAGAAGGTTATCGACAGAGTCTCTGGCTGGGAGATATTTGTGGAGCCTAGTGATCTTGAGTGCAGCGTTGAAAAGACTTCTGATGGCTACAGTATTGTCAATGCCTTTGTTCAGGTCCCAGTGAAAGATGTTATTGCTGAAAAAACATATGAAGCAATGGTGAACTGCGACGAAGTTCTTGATCTGACTGGAATGGAGGAATGCTACAGGCTTTTTGATCTTACACAGGATCAGAAGCAGAAGGTAGATTTATTTTATAAGCTTGATAAGATCCAGAACATGGATATTACCTATCAGCTTGGCGACGAAACAGTAAAATTAGACAGAGGAAGAGCCAGCGATTTTATTCTCGCTGAAAAAGAGATTGGAGCAGCACTTAAAGAACAGGTTAGTGCCAAAAATCCTGGCAGTGGTCTATTTCTTGTGGACGGCAAAGAGCGCAGATTGTCTGAAGATGATAAGATCGATGTTTATGAAGGCGTTGCTGTAGACAATGACGGGAACCCTATTGTAAGTGAAAGGAAGATTTATTCGTTCCTTAAAAATATGTCTGAAAGTCACAGCACTTCCTGGATGATGGATAGATACAAAAAGGGAGAAAGCAATGTGATCTATGTAAATAACAACAGTAAGGGCAATGGCTCTATTTATGATATAGCGTCTGAATTTAGCTATATAAAAGATGGGATTGCTAATGGGGAGATGCTTTCTGGTACAAGAAAAATTGAGTTGTCAAAGGATGCGGTGGAATACAACGCTGAAAAACAGCTTGGAAGTACATACATAGAAGTTAACATGGGAGATCAGATTCTTCGCTACTACGTAGATGGCAAGCTTAACATGGAGATGCCTGTTGTAACTGGCAATATAAACCGTGGAAGAGGAACTCCTACTGGAATATATCCTGTTTACAACAAGAGGTATCATACCTACCTTAGGGGTGTCGACTATGTATCCTATGTCAATTACTGGCTAGGTGTACATAAAGGAGTCGGTATCCATGACGCCAACTGGCGCAGTAAATTTGGCGAAGAAATATATAAATCAGACGGCTCCCATGGATGCATAAATTGCCCTGAGGAATCTGTTTCTATTTTGTGGGAAGTGGTAGAAGTTGGCACTCCGGTGATACTGTATTACTAAAAAATTTTATAAAAAAATTACTATATATTCTATCGTAAATAGACGATAATATATTTATGAATTCTTTGCTTATGATTGTGCAATGAATATTAATAAAAAGGAGAAGTGGCACATGAAGGTTGTATATGGGAAAAGCGGAACGGGAAATGTAGAAGAAGCAGTCAGGGGAATTTCCGGACCTAAACTGCTTATCATGACGAGTGGGGGAGATGATTTTGAGAAGAATGTTGAAAAGCTTGAGAAACTATTTCCCGGCGTTCCCAGTATAGGATGTATTGCTATGGGATATGACAAAGCAGTTCTTGAGAAGGGAGTTGCTATCACGGCCTTTATAGACGGAGTGACTGTAGCTGCAGGAGTTCTTGAGAATGTCTCTGTAAGCCCTGCAAGACATATTGACAGGCTTATCAAGGATGTGGAATCAGTACATCCCGGCAGAGATAATACCGCAATAATTGATCTGTGCGCAGGTAATGACGCAGTAGTTATGTCTACACTTGGTGGGATAATGAAAAAAAATAACCTGCAGATCATGGGAGCTACAGGAGACGCCGGAAAGGTAGCGGCTAACGGTGTGGTTTATCCTGACGGCATGGCTTATGCTGTTATCAAAAACAACACCGGCAAAGTAAAAGCTTATAAAGAAAATATCTATGAGCCCAAGAGCGATATGCAGCTTGTGGCTTCCGAAACCGATAAGAGCAAGTATTATGTAGGCAAACTAAACGGCAGGAGCGCTAAACAGGTATATATGGAACTGACGGGAGCTTCTGAATCTGAGGCGGCATCCCAGACCTTTAAAAATCCTCTGGGCAAGATGATCGGCGATGATGTGTGCATCACATCCATCAAAGATATTTCCGGAACCGGACTTGTAATGTACAGGCAGATAAACGATTCGGATATCCTCACTCTTTTGGAAATGAGGGATCCCATGGAGGTAGCAAGAGAAACAGTTGAGAAGATAAAGAGAGACTTTGGCAAGGTTTCAGCTGTTTTTTCAGTAAACTGTGTTTTCAGATACCTGGTTCTTAAGGATAGAGGGGAGCTTAATTCCTATCTTGGAGAGATAGCATCTTTGGGTACATCCTGCGGACTTATTGGATATGGTGAACATTATAACGCTCAATTTGTAAATCAGACTATGACATGTGTTGTTTTTGAATAAAGACAAAAGGAGACAGAAAATGTTTGAAAAATTATTTTCCAGAAATAAGCAGGATGAAGAGATAAATAACGCACAGATCGTAGAAGATCAGAAAAAAAGAGAAGACGAGAAGACAGATTCTTTAATATATCTTGCAGAATCAATTAAATCATGTCAAAAGGAACTGGTAGATAATGAAGTTAAGTCACTGGCGGAAATTCATGACATGGGCATCTCTGTAAACAGTGTTATTGAAAGCAATGCTCAGCTAAAGGAGCAGATGGAGGCTTTCAATACCAAATTTGCCGATGTGAATAGCAGCGCCAGCAAATTTGAAGATGTTAAGCAGGATATTCTTAAAAGCGTAGAAGGCGCCCAGGCCAAGGTCGAAGTCTTGAAAAGCGGGTCTCAGGGTGTGAGACAGAGCTTTGATGAGATGGCTGATGCTTTTGAGGGATTCAAGCAATCTGTTGATCAGATATCTGAATATATGAAAACCATTATAAGTATTGCATCCCAGACAAATCTCCTGGCTCTTAATGCTTCGATCGAGGCTGCCAGGGCAGGAGAGGCCGGAAAAGGCTTTGCTGTGGTTGCTACCGAGGTCAGAGAGCTTGCCGATGAGATCAAGAATATGACAAGCCAGGTTAATGAATCCATCGAGGCTGCGGGACAGATGAGCGAAAAGCTTACACTTAGTATGCAGAATTCTGTGGAAGCTATGGATAAGAGCCTGCAGGAGGTTGAGGAGACCAGAGGTTCTTTTGAAGAGATAATAGGCAGCGCCAACGGAGCCAATGCAGTTGAGAGAGAGATAGAGAATACTGCAAGGGAAGCTTCTGATGAGCTGCAGAAGATTGAGAACAACATCAACGATATAAATGCAAAGAATGAAAATCTTGTGGTCAGACTTGATAAGATCAATGCTCTGGGAACAACAAAGAGCAGTACCTTTGAGAATATTGACAACCTTGTTTCTCAGATACGTCCAATAGTTAAAGATTAAATAGTTGATATTGTAATTGAAGTTTATTGATAATTTAAGACATGCAGATTGTTTAAGGGTCTGCATGTCTTTTTTTATAAAAAAATAAAATAACAATGATTATGGAATGACGATATTGACAATTTTAAAACTTGATTTACAATATTTTTTATAGTTTTAAAATGTGATTTTTAAAAATGCATATCAACACTTTTTGTAGATTAAAGGAGGAGATTTAAATTGTCACGAGTTTATAACTTTTCAGCTGGTCCGGCAGT
>CAMVJI010000226.1 GCA_947167765.1 uncultured Butyrivibrio sp.
TTACATTACATCAAACAACTAACTAATATTAAACTATAAATCAAGATTTTTCAACCATTTTTGAAAAAAACCTTTACCTTTTTGAGCAGGTCATTTGTTTTTATACAGTCCTCTTATTCCCAAATACATCGTTTATTTCTTTGACAGATGGCCTTCTTTTTCTTTCAAGACCAGCTTCTTCATATGCCAGTTCAAAGTTTTCTTCTATCACTATATTGCTTCGACTATCCATATAGTTGTCACTGGCAGGGCAGCCTTTCATAGCCTGTCTCGATGCATCTGCAAGAGCTGACCGCTGCTCCTCTTTGGAAAGTGCAGGATCTATTGCATCGAAAAGAGCCTTTCGATGAGTCTCTTTAAACTCGCTTAGCGCAGTAAACTCATCTTCCAGGATCCTGTCAGCAAACCGTGCTAAAATCTTGCTTCGCAGCGGTTCTGGTACCTGATCTCCACGGTAATCATGCTGTTTGTTTCTAAAATCATACACGACGTGAGCAGCCTCTTCCAGCAGGTCCTCTGGTATAGGATATCGATAGGTGCCAGACATATACATCTCATTAAAGCCAAAAGTCATTGCATCTCTATCATCTGTCATTTTCTCAAAGCGTATGCTGATACTCTCCAGAATAGTCCTTATGTCCACCGTCTTGTGATACTGATACAATCCCTGATAGCGGTCATACCATGGGTCCAACCATCCATCTGCCAGCAGCTCTTTATCAGGTTCATCTGTCATAGTGCTGGTTGTAACTTTAACATATGGATATTCATCAGATTCTGCACCTGGTATCCACCACTTGTGCCTGATCGTCACCCAGTCTATCTTAAAAGGTTGCTCAGTTTGTCTCCATTCATACTCGTTCTTGTATTTTATCAGCTGCTCATAAGCCACATCCCACATGGCCATTGGAACACTACAGTTTGTGGCGCCATACTCGCCATAATAGACGCTGTTTCCGTCGAAACATACAGGCTTACTTTTATCATAAGTATATGAAAACCAATCATCAGGAATTCCGGCTTTGCGACAAGCTTTTCTAAATTCCTTTTTCGATTTTATCTTGCACTCTGCTTCTGCCCTTTTGACCCAGTCCGGTTTTGTTTCTTCCGATTTTGATTCGGGTTTATTATTGTTTTTTCTTAAGTTATTTACTAATCTAGCCCAAATGCTCATATCTATTCTAGCCTCCGCTCATCATATCTTTAGTATTATTCATGAGCAATTATACCACCTAGGACCAAACGGCTGAAAATGTGCATTTGGTAGGTAATTTTTCAAAGATGAAAAACTGGTTTTAGGAGCATTTTCATACCAAATGGCAAAAAACTTGCATTTAGTCCTACCTTTTACGGATGGAAGCCATGAGGAAGGGTTGGAAAAATACATAAAAATAGGACCAGAGAAGCATAAATGCCTCTTTGGTCCGTAATTTTATAAAATAGCATATGTTATTGGCGGAAATCTTACGGACCAAACGAGGAAAAACTGCCTCCTGGTCCTATTTTCACTGTTCGAAGGTATTCAACAAATGTGATGCAGGTTCACCTTGACCGTATATAGTCCATGGCCTCCAGATATCCATTAAGTCCATGCCCGTAAATCTGCTTGTCACAGGCAGGGGCGGTGACTGAAACCTTTCGGAACTCTTCCCTGGACTGGATATCCGAGATGTGGATCTCGACCTTGGTGATGTTTTCAAGGCTCTTTAGAGCGTCGTGGATGGCGTAGCTGTAGTGGGTGTAGGCACCGGGATTAATTACAATGCCGTCTGTTCCATCGCTGTAGGCCTCCTGAAGCCTGTCAATGATGGCACCTTCGTGGTTGGACTGGAAAAGAACTACCTCGTCCCCGTCAGCTGCTGCCTTGTCCTTTATCATATTGCAGAGGTAATCATAGTCCTGATTGCCATAAACTGCTTTTTCCCTTATGCCAAGAAAGTTTAAGTTTGGTCCGTTAATAACTAGTATCTTCAAAATCGCATCTCCAGTCTCTTACAAAATCACTTTTACACCCATGTAACCCTGAAATTCCGGTACTGTGCAAGGAGTCCTTCTCTCTGCCCAAATCCAACGCATCCGCCGGTCAAAATATCTCCGTGGGTCATGCCATCGTCCTCAAACTCCAAAACCACAAAGTCATTTACTGCATAAACCACTTTGTTCCTGTTTTTGACGATGCACATTCTATACCAGGGAAGGTCCTCTTTTGCTTCCGGAAGAGGATCTGCTGCCTGTGCTACTACGCTTTCATCAAAACTCTTTTTTAGGTCGCACAGATGAAAAGACCTGTCAGCATCCTCTGCTCTCTTATAAAAGGATAATTCAAAGAAATCCCTTTTATCATCCTTCTCTTTGGCTGCAAAGAAAAGCTGTGCTGTACCAGGCTCCTTGATGGGTCTAAATTCCCACTCTATCTTTACGTCAGAGGGAAAGCTCTTTGGGCACCAGAAATTGAGCCTGTCGCTGCCCGCCTCTCTTTTCCCTCGAATGGAAAAGGCGCCGCCATCAAAAGAAATCTCAGCCTCCCCTTCCAATACAAAATCCTTTATATCATTTTCACAGGCCAGAGGGTTATCATAAATAACCTTTGACATAATAAAGCTCCCAGTTGTTTATAGTTTTGCGATATCGATGGGCTCAAGGCTCTCTTCAGTCTCAGCACACTCAAGGCTTGTAACAAGAGCTCTTGCAGTATCGAGAGCTGTAATAACGTTGACGCCAGTCTCGATGGCAGTTCTTCTAATGAGGAAGCCATCTCTTGTCTTGTCGCGGCCCTGGGTAGGAGTGTCGATTACAAGGTCGATCTTGTGACCAAGGATAAGGTCGATGACCGTAGGCGACTCCTGGTTGATCCTGTTGATCTTACGGGCTTTTACGCCGTTCTCGTTAAGAGTGTTGGCTGTAGATCTTGTGGCATAAATAATGTAGCCAAGCTTCTCATAGCGCCTTGCAATCTCGATGATCTCTCCCTTATCTGCATCTTTGACAGTGATGATCATCTGCTTGTGCTTAGGAAGGTTAACGCCTGCTCCAAGGAAGGCCTTGTAAAGAGCTTCATTAAAGTTCCTGCTGATACCAAGGCACTCACCTGTACTCTTCATCTCAGGTCCAAGACTTATTTCAGCGCCACGGATCTTTTCAAAAGAGAATACCGGCATCTTTATGGCAACATATCCAGCTTCAGGCTGAAGTCCCGGAGTGTATCCCATATCCTTAAGCTTTTTTCCAAGCATTACCTTGGCTGCCAGGTCAACGATAGGAATACCTGTAACCTTGCTGATGTAAGGTACAGTTCTTGATGACCTTGGGTTAGCCTCGATGATGTAAACCTCATCACCAACTGCGATGAACTGAATGTTGATAAGGCCTATTACGTGAAGCGCCTTTGCTAGCCTCTTTGTATATTCAGCTATAGTCTCTTTTACCTTAGCAGAAAGAGACTGTGCAGGATAAACTGAAATTGAGTCGCCGGAGTGGATACCTGATCTTTCGATATGCTCCATGATACCAGGGATAACGATGTCGTCGCCGTCGCACACAGCGTCAACCTCAGTCTCAATACCCTGGAGGTACTTATCTACAAGGATAGGATGATCCTGAGCATATCTGTTGATAATATTCATGAACTCTTCGATCTCGTCGTCGGAAAGAGCTATCTGCATGCCCTGTCCACCAAGAACGTAGGAAGGACGCACAAGCACAGGGTATCCTAAGCGGTTTGCAACTTCCTTTGCCTCTTCAGCAGTGTAAACTGTGGCGCCTGCTGCCCTCTTTATCTGTGTTTCCTCGAGAATCTGATCAAAGATCTCTCTGTCCTCAGCTGCATCAACGTCCTTAGCATCTGTTC
>CAMVJI010000227.1 GCA_947167765.1 uncultured Butyrivibrio sp.
TTCTAAGGAGGCAGGATATGATTTCTTTTGCCAGTGATTACACAAAGGGCGCACACCCACAGATATTAGAGCGTCTTATGGAAAACAACTTCGATCAGATGCCTGGATATGGCACTGATGATATATGCAGGAGCGCCGCAGACAAGATCAAGGAAAAGTGCGGCTGCCCAGATGGAGACGTGTTTTTCCTTGTAGGCGGAACTCAGACTAACCAGACCATCATCGATATGCTGCTTAAGCCCTACGAGGGAGTTGTGGCAGCTGAAACTGGACACATAGCAGCCCACGAGGCAGGTGCTATCGAGTTTTCCGGACACAAGGTCCTGACCCTTCCTAATAAAGGGGCAGAAAAGGACACTGATAAATACGGATCCGATGTGGGTAAGATAAACGCATCTGACCTAAAAAAATATCTTGATACCTTCTACGGCGATGGCAACCACGAGCACATGGTATTTCCCGGTGCTGTTTACATTTCACACCCAACAGAGTACGGAACTCTTTACACTAAGAAGGAGCTTACAGACATTTCAGCAGTCTGCAGGGAGTATAAGATCCCGCTTTTCCTTGATGGCGCAAGACTTGGATATGGTCTTATGAGCAAAAGAACTGACGTCACAATGAAGGATATCGCATCTTACGTGGACGTATTCTACATTGGAGGAACCAAGGTGGGAGCCCTCTTTGGAGAAGCAGTTGTGTTCCCTAAGGGAGTACCAACAGCGCACCCTGTTCCAGTTATCAAGCAGCACGGAGCCCTTCTTGCAAAGGGATGGCTTCTTGGTATTCAGTTTGACACTCTTTTTACTGACGATCTTTACTTCGAGATAAGTGAAAACGCAATTGAGATGGCAGAGCTCCTTAAGGAAAGACTGACAGAAAAGGGATATAAGTTCTTCCTGGATTCCCCAACAAACCAGCAGTTCATCATTATAAATGATGACAAGTTAAAAGAGCTGTCACAAAACGTAGGCTACAGCTTCTGGGAAAAGTACGATGACACTCATACAGTTATAAGACTTGCCACTGACTGGGCCACAACGGAGGAAGATGTTGAGACTCTCATGAGATTCTTATAAAAAAGTTTTTTGAAACAAAGGGCAGCTGCAAAGTGAGCAGTTGCCCTATTTTTGCGGGTTTCTACTTTGCTCATTAGGCGCGTTGAAGGGTAAGCGGTTTAAAGTGATAAAGTTTTTTGTTGACATCACCCAGGGTAAGCGCTTACTATGGTTAATATACATCAATTGTATACACGTATAAGCATTAATATCACCAGGAGGACGACATTATGAAGAAAAAGATTTTGTCAGTCATGCTGGCTTCAGTTTTAGCCATGAGCATGATCGGATGCGGAAGCTCTGCTGTTAGCGGAGTTTCTGAGACAGAGACAACAGAGACTGCAGATTCTACTCAGAGCACAGATGCAGCACAGAGCACTGATGCTACTGCAGCAGAGGCTACAGGAGAGGGTTCAGGAGAGGATCTCAACGTAATGCTTGAGACACCAGTTGAGTCACTTGATCCTCAGCAGGCAACAGACGGAACCTCATTTGAGGTAATCGCTGATTACACAGATGGTCTTATGCAGATGGATGCAGATGGACAGGCTGTAAACGCTATTGCTGAGAGCGTAGACGTTTCAGACGACGGACTTACATATACATTCCACCTTCGCGCAGATGCTAACTGGAGCAACGGCGAGCCTGTAACAGCAAATGACTTTGTATTTGCTTGGCAGAGAGCAGTTGATCCTGAGATTGCTTCAGAGTATTCTTACATGCTCAGCGATATCGGTCAGATCGTAAATGCACAGGAGATCATCGACGGTGCTAAGGACAAGTCAGAACTTGGCGTAACAGCAGTTGATGACAAGACTCTTGAGGTTAAGCTCAACGTTCCTGTCAGCTATTTCCTTTCACTTATGTACTTCCCAACATTCTACCCTGTAAACCAGGCCTTCTATGAGAGCGTTGGAGATACATTTGCTACAAGCCCTGAGACAACTCTTTCAAACGGCGCATTTGTACTTGACGATTATCAGCCAGCAGCAACAGCTATTCACCTTACCAAGAATGCTGACTACTACAATGCAGACAGCGTTAAGCTTGCAGGTCTTAACTACCAGGTTATCCAGGATTCACAGCAGGCTCTTATGAGCTACCAGAATGGTGACCTTGATACAACTCTTGTAAATGGTGAGCAGGTTGACCAGGTTAAGGATGATCCAGCATTCCAGGCAATTGGTGCAGGATACATGTGGTACATCAGCCCTAACATCCAGGATGTAAAAGAGCTTGCTAACTTAAATATCCGTTACGCTATCACAATGGCTCTCAACAGAGAAGCAATCACAACAGACGTACTTAAAGACGGTTCAGCTCCTACATTCACAGCAGTTCCTATGGACTTCGCAGCAGGTCCAGACGGATCAGACTTCTCAGCTGACCAGACAAAGTTCTCAGATGTATGTAAGTACGACGCAGCAGCTGCTGCAGACTACTGGGCTAAGGGACTTGAGGAACTTGGCATCACAGAGCTTACACTTACAATGATCCACGATGCAGACGATGCTCCTATCAAGGTTGCACAGGTTGTTAAGGAGCAGCTCGAGACAACACTTCCTGGACTTACTGTTGAACTTCAGCAGATGCCTAAGAAGGAGAGAGTACAGCGTATGCAGGAAGGCGAGTTCGAGCTCGGACTTACACGTTGGGGCCCTGACTATGCAGATCCTATGACATACCTTGGAATGTGGGTAACAAACAACTCCAACAACTATGGTTTCTGGAGCAATGCTGAGTATGACAAGATCATCAACGAGTGCACAACTGGTGAGACAGCTATGGATGCAACAGCTCGTTGGGCAGCACTTTACGATGCTGAAAAGATCGTAATGGACGAGGCAGTTATCTTCCCTCTCTACACACAGTGCAATGCAGAACTTATCTCTACAGATGTATCAGGAATTGAGTTCCACCCTGTTGCTCTCAACAGAGTATATAAGAACGCAGTAAAGAACTGATCAAAAAATAAGGCATAAAGAAGGCTACTGCGCGAAGATGGGTGGTGGACGCTATCTGTCTTCGCGCAGTTTCTCTATTGGGGTAGTCATGAAAAAATATGTTATTAAAAGAGTGGTGACAGCTCTTTTCACATTGCTTGCCATCACACTGATATTGTTTATACTAATGCAGCTGATGCCAGGTTCTCCATTCAACGATGAGAAACTTAACGACACTCAGAGGGCTGCATTATATGCAAAATATGGACTGGACAAACCGATAATCGTTCAGTTTTTCCAGTATGTCTTTAACATGTTCAGAGGAGACCTTGGAGTTAGTTACAAGATTTCCAAGAATACACCGATCACACAGCTCATCGCATCCCGTCTTCCAATTTCCATCGGAGTTGGATTTGCGGCAGTTTTGATAGGTGCTGTTGTTGGTCTTTTACTGGGCCTTTTGGCTGCCTTTAAAAAGGACACATTCTGGGACACCCTGGCAACAATCATTTCAGTAATCGGAGTGTCAGTGCCTTCCTACGTGTTTGCGCTGGCTCTGTCTTATCAGTTCGGATTTAAACTCAAGTGGTTCCCAATGCTCTTTTCAGCAAAAGATGTAATAGGATCCAGCGTCCTTCCTTCCATATCCCTGTCCATGTTCACCATGGCTTCAATAGCCAGATTTACAAGGGCGGAGATGATAGAAGTTTTAGGATCTGACTATATGCTCCTTGCTGAGTCCAAGGGACTTTCGGGCAACAAACTTATCTTTTCCCATGCCCTTAGAAACGCCCTTATTCCTATCATTACAGTGCTTG
>CAMVJI010000228.1 GCA_947167765.1 uncultured Butyrivibrio sp.
ACTATTCCCATTCAGCTTTATAGTTAAGAAGACCATTGTCCTCATAGTATCCTATGAGTTCGTTTTGCACCTTGTCCGAAAAAGCTTTTACTTTATCTATCTCTTCCTCATAGTTATCAAGAGTAAGCTCATACTCTCCTGCCAAAATGTGGTCCAGCATCCGTCTGTTGATCTCAGGAGAAAAGTGAATGGTATCCATATAGTTATCAAGGTTTGTTATAACCTCTTCCTCTGCCTGGAAACAGAAAACCCTTACGTTTTTATGCTGCAAAAGAGCTTTTGTCATCTCTTTTTCACAGCGAATGATCGCATCTGTCTCACCAGCTCTGTAGCTCATATCCCACCACAACATTGAATATGACGGATAGAAAAAGATAAACTCTGTGTCAGGATGAGCCTCTACCTCTGAAGTCAAAAGGTCAATGTTTGAAAAGAGCTTGTCGTCATATGCTGTCTCTTCCATCATTGGCAACACTTCCGGATCTCTATGATACAGCCCCAGCGCCATCTCTGGTCCAAAGCTCTTCCACTTTGCCCAGTTGTAGGACAGATTTTCATTGTAATCTCCAAGAAAAGAATTTGCCACCTGATAAGGTATCTTTTCTAAAAGAACATCCTTGTTGAAAATATAAGGAATATCATTAAATGGGTTGTCATCATAAAGGTACATGGGACAACCTGTGGATTCATAGGTGGTTTCCGCTTCCTGACTTAAGGATGACGGATCAATGTTGTAGAAAACATACTTTATATCATGCTTTTCAAAAGCTGTGTCCAGAAGGTAACAAAGATCAGCTGTAGCGCCATAGGACCTGATCGCCTTAATGGATTTTACGTTAAATGCTTCATCATACCAGGAGTTGTCATTGTTTTCCATAACCGAAGATCCAACGATGAGGGCATCATAGTCAAAGTTTTTTAATGTCCCGATGCACTGATATTCCTTGTCATTAAGCACAGCCTTAAGTCCAAGCCATGGTTTGTGGTAGTGATAAAACGGGTCAAAGACAAACACTGTACCTGCCACCAATACCATAAACACAAGGATCATTGCAAAGAGCTTTTTTATGAAGTTTGTAGACGAATTTTCTTTTGTCATCTTAAACCTGTTATCAATACTGGAAGTAAATAAATGTGCTGACATTTGAAAGAGAAATAAAGGACCAGATAAATATTACTGCAAGTAAAATAGCTGTCTTTGTGGTCATCTTTGCTGTATTGATGATCTCGCTGGTGTTCTTTCTTGTCATGATAAATGCTGATATGATCAAAAGAACTATCAGAGTGATCAGATACGCTGTATTTTCTCCCCCTGGAAGACCAGCCCGCAGAAAAATCTGACGAAGTATGTAGTTTTCGCCTATCTCAAGCTTTGATGCAGTCCTTAGTAAAAATCCCGGATAGGTCCAGTAAGCTCCTCTCTTAAACATCATCAAAGCATATGCCATATCCTGAGATCTGAAAAAGATCAAAGAAACCACAAACATGATAAAAGTCAGAGCATTTGAAAGTGCTCTTGGTATCGTGATAAGGGGCTCTTTTCTAAATAAGTATTTTGTTTTCTTTGTTAAGTCATCTTCTGACTTTCTCTTTACCCCTACAATTCCAAGGTCATCCCAGACCACAAGTATTCCTTGCATAAGCCCCCAGCAGATGTAAGTCCAGCCAGCTCCGTGCCACAGTCCGCTAAGTACAAAGACCATAAGAACATTTATTACGGTCCTTACTTTTCCCTTTCTGCTGCCTCCAAGAGGAATGTAGACGTACTTAATAAAGAACCTTGACAGGGTCATGTGCCATCTCTGCCACAGCTCTTTTGACGTAGCAGCTTTATAGGGAGAATTAAAGTTCACTGGAAGCTCAAATCCCAGCATGAGACTGACACCGTTTGCCATATCACAGTATCCTGAAAAATCCAGATAGATCTGAAATGCATAAGATAGCATAACTGCCAAAACTGTCAGCGTATCCAAAAAATAGGTCTGTTCAAAACCATAATTTACGACTTTTGATAGTGTATCAGCCAGGATCACCTTTTTTCCAAGTCCTATGATAAAGCTCATAAGTCCCTTGGAAAACCTGCCACTGTCAAACTGGCGAAGACTCTTTTCCCTAAACTGGTCTATCATCTCCTTGTGGAAAGCAATGGGACCCTGGATGAGCTTAGGAAAATAGGCTGTGTAAAGGACGTACTCAAGAAAATTATAATTTGGAGCTTCTCCATTTGCCCTGTCTACAATAAAAGAAATCTGTCCAAAGGTAAAAAAGCTGATACCTATTGGCATTAATATCTGTTTTGTGAAATGATCAGTACCAGTGATGGCACTTACGTTGTCCATGAAAAATCCAAGATATTTGAAATAAAACAAAAGCGATAAGTTAAAGATAACTCCTATTACCTTTACTATCTTTGCTGATGAAGGCTTTTTTTCTATCACCATGCTCAGAGCATAATTTACAACGATGCTTCCAAGAAGGATCAGAAGGAAAGACATTCCGAAAGTGTAATAGTAGTACAGCGACATACCTGTCAGAAAAATATCCGCCAGGACATATTTTTTTGACCTGTTAAGTAAAAACCAGACTATAAGCAGAGCTGGCAAAAACAGGAGTATGAAATTAAAGGAATTAAAACCCATTATTCGTCTCCACGTTTAAAACTCGAAAAGAGTATATCATAATTTGTTACAGGTAGTAAAAGATGTTAATATATATTTAAATTTACAGGAAGATAAGGGCATTTCCATGAGTAAAAAGAATACTTTTATAAAACTCTCCGCTGTAACTGCATTTATAGGCGGAGTTTATGCTTTCTCAGATTATATCTACAAAATTTCCACTAAACCCCATGAACATCAGGATGGAGAAAAGGACTATGACATATCCATCACTGAAGGAAGGGAGTTTGTCAGAAATCATCCAAACAGACAGGACGTTTTCATTAAATCAGTTGATAAACTTGATCTTCACGCAAGCTACATTCCTGCAGATGCAGAATCCCACAACTATGTGATACTTATCCATGGTATCTGGGACAATCACGAATCTAACGGGATCTTTGCAAGGCACTACCTCGAAAAGGGCTTAAATTGCCTGCTTGTGGACCTTAGAGGCTTTGGAAAAAGTGAGGGGAACTATATTGGCTACGGCCTTGATGACAGACTTGATATCATTGAATGGATCCATTTCCTTATCAAAAAAGATAAGGACGCCAGGATCTTTCTTCACGGAATGTCCATGGGCGCTGCTACTACCCTTATGACAACAGGTGAAAATCTTCCAGAAAATGTAAAGGGCGCCATAGCAGACAGCTCCTACACAACGCTCCGTGAACAGTTTGCTTCTGCATACAAGCTCTTTAAAGGTTCATTTGTTCCAATTCCAATAGCTCTTATGATTTCAAGAGTTATCATCTACCTAAGAGCTGGCTACGACATTAACCTTGTTTCTCCTATAAGGGCTGTAGCAAAGTCAAAAACTCCAACTCTCTTTATACACGGAGATGACGATACATTTATAGATCCTCATATGTGCTCAAGGCTCTACGAAGCTGCTTCCTGCAAGAAGCAGTACCTGATGATCCTTGGATCTGGCCACATTGAAGGAGTTGTCAAAGATCCAGTAAACTACTGGACAAAAATAGATTCATTTATTCAAAAACTTATCTAAAAACAAGGGCTGATAAATTCTTATTATTTATCAGCCCATTATTTTTGTTTTATTTTAAGATAAGTCCATAGGCAACTGAGATTGGCTTTTTTGCCATTATAGATTACCCTTTATTCTCTTAAGGTTTTCGTCTGTTTCC
>CAMVJI010000229.1 GCA_947167765.1 uncultured Butyrivibrio sp.
AGCAGTCCTCATAGTTAAACTGAAGAACTGAACTAGTTACTGAGATACCTCTCTGTTTCTCAATCTCCATCCAGTCAGATACAGCATGTCTTGCAGTAGCCTTACCCTTGACGGATCCCGCCATATTGATGGCTCCACCATAAAGCAGGAACTTCTCAGTTAAAGTCGTCTTACCTGCATCAGGGTGAGATATGATCGCGAAGGTACGTCTCTTATTAATTTCAGCTATTGTTTCTTTTGTGTTACCCATTGTATTTTCCTTACGTTTTACTTAAAACAAGGGCTGTGGAAAAAAGATTTTCACAGCCCCGCATTATGTCTATATAGTCGAGTTTCGGATTATTGAGCGCAGTCCTTGATAGAGAAGCTGATTCTTCCCATCTTGTCCTTACCAAGGCAAACAACCTTAACTGTGTCGCCAAGTGTAAGTACGTCCTCAACGTGGTCGATTCTCTCCTTGGAAATCTTGCTGATGTGAACCATGCCTTCCTTACCAGGAGCGAACTCTACGAATGCGCCGAACTCCTTGATGCTTACAACCTTACCTGTGAATACCTGGCCTTTCTCAAAGTCAGTTACGATTACGTTGATCATATCAACAGCCTTCTGGATTGCATCTGCATCCTCGCCGCAAACTGAAACCTTACCATCATCTGTGATGTCGATCTTAACGCCAGTTCTTGCGATAATCTCGTTGATTGTCTTTCCACGCTGTCCAACAACGTCGCCAATCTTCTCAGGATCGATCTGAAGAGATACGATCTTAGGAGCGTACTTGGATACTTCCTTACGAGGCTCTGCAATAGCCTTGCTCATGCACTCGTCCATGATGAATAATCTAGCCTCACGGCACTGAGCGATAGCTGTCTCAACGATAGGCTTTGTAAGACCGTGGATCTTGATATCCATCTGAATAGCTGTGATACCGTCCTTGGTTCCTGTTACCTTAAAGTCCATATCTCCAAAGAAGTCCTCAAGACCCTGGATATCTGTAAGTACTACGAAATCGTCATCTGTATCGCCTGTTACAAGACCACAGGAAATACCAGCAACCATCTTCTTAATAGGAACACCAGCAGCCATAAGTGACATGCATGAAGCACATGTTGAAGCCATTGATGTTGATCCGTTAGACTCAAATGTCTCTGATACTGCACGGATTGCATATGGGAACTCCTCAACTGAAGGAAGAACAGGAAGGAGTGCTCTCTCTGCAAGAGCTCCGTGTCCGATCTCTCTACGTCCAGGTCCTCTTGAAACCTTGGTCTCACCTACTGAGTAAGCAGGGAAGTTGTACTGGTGTACATATCTCTTGTCAGCAGCGAAAGAATCAAGACCTTCAACCTTCTGAGCCTCTGAAAGAGGAGCAAGTGTTACAACGTCGCAGATCTGAGTTTGTCCACGAGTGAACATAGCACTTCCGTGTACTCTGGGAATAAGATCAACCTCAGCTGAAAGAGGTCTGATCTGCTTGATCTCACGACCATCAGGTCTCTTGTGATCTTTAAGGATCATCTTACGAACTGTCTTTTTCTCGTACTGATAAATAGCCTCGCCAAGGATTGCAAGCCACTCTTCGTTGTCAGCAAACTTCTCTGTGAGTCTGTCTGTGATCTCAGCGATGTTGCCCTCTCTTGTCTGCTTGTCGTCTGTGAATACAGCCTTCTCCATCTCTTCTGGAGGAACAACTTCCTTGATAGCTGCAAAGAGCTCCTCAGGAACTGCACAGCTTGTGTATTCGTGCTTAGGCTTACCAACCTCAGCAACAATACCCTTGAAGAACTCGATGATCTGAAGGTTTACATCATGAGCCTTGTAGATAGCTTCCTTCATCTTCTCCTCAGGAATCTCATTGGCACCAGCCTCGATCATGATAACCTTCTGACCTACAGATGCAACTGTAAGCTTGAGGTCACCTGTGTTCCACTGCTCCTGAGTAGGGTTAACGATGAGCTCACCGTCTATCATACCGATCTGTGTCATAGCGCAAGGGCCATCGAATGGGATATCAGAAATTGATACTGATACAGATGCACCAAGCATAGCTACAAGCTCAGGACGGCACTGAGGATCAACTGCCATTACCATAGTCTCGATTGTAACGTCGTTACGGTAGTCCTTAGGGAAAAGAGGTCTCATAGGACGGTCGATTACACGGCTTGTGAGGATAGCATTCTCTGAAGGCTTACCCTCTCTCTTATTGTATCCTCCTGGGAATTTTCCTACTGCGTAGAACTTCTCACCGTACTCTACTGAAAGTGGGAAGAAATCAATTCCATCTCTTGGCTTAGCTGATGCTGTAGCTGTGCAGAGAACAGTTGTGTCTCCGTACTGCATGAAAGCGCAGCCGTTTGCCTGTTTGCCTACCTTGCCGATCTCAACCTTAAGGGTACGTCCGGCCAGTTCCATTGAATAAGTTTTTACCATTTTTTTTGTCTCCTTCTTCTGCTCATCCGCGGTCCGTCATCCACAGAAAATCCTCCGTGCTTCAGGGGCGTGTGCAGTTTAAACATGTTTTCGTCTTCTATAGAAAAGCGCATTTTGCGCATATTCTCATTAATGGTGAAAAGACGGAACAAGCTGGCAGGGCTGCCAGCCTTATTCCGCCTTTATCTTCTAAGAAATTACTTTCTAAGACCAAGGTCAGCGATGAGCTTACGATAAGCCTCGATGTCCTTCTTCTTGAGGTAACCAAGAAGGCTACGTCTCTGACCAACCATCTTAAGAAGACCTCTTCTTGAGTGGTGATCCTTAGGGTTCTTCTGAAGGTGCTCGTTGAGCTCCTTGATTCTCTCTGTAAGGATAGCTACCTGAACCTCAGGTGATCCTGTGTCGCCAGCCTTTCTGGCAAACTTCTCGATAACTTCTGTTTTCTTTTCTTTTGTAATCATTGTTTTTCTCCTTGTGTTTCACAATTCTATTTGCCTGATACCAGGGCCAGGCTGGAGTTGCCAAAACCTTAGTATAGGTAGTGTACGTTTCGTCGCCGTGATTTTAGCCGGCAACCAATTTATGTTAGCATAAAAAGCCAGATGTGTAAAGTAATTTATGACCTGTACCTTACATCCCTAAGATCCTGTTCAATCTGGGCTTTTAAAGCTTCTATTGAGTCAAATTTCATCTCCGGCCTTGTGAACTCAAGTAGGCTCACCTCAATAAACCTGCCATAGATGTCCTCGTCAAAGTCATAGATGTATGTCTCAACGCCAACTCTCTCTTTATCTGAGATAGTAGGCTTCCTGCCAATATTGGTCATTCCATGATAGCTCTTTTCCCCAATATGGACTTCACTTGCATAGACTCCGTAAGGCGGAAGGAGCTTGCCATCAGGCGGAAGAATATTGACAGTTGGAACTCCAATGGTATGACCTATGTGTCTTCCGTGCTCCACGATACCGCTGACGCTGTAGTAATTTCCAAGAAGCCTTTTTACAGATGCCATGTTTCCATCAGTGACTTCATTGCGCACTCTTGTAGAACTTACCTCTGCTCCGTCCAGCATAACCTTGTCGATGAGCTCCAGCTCAAATCCCATGTCCTTACTAAGGTTTCGAAGAAGGTACTGATCACCCCTTCCCTTGTCGCCAAAAGAGACATCGGTTCCAGCTGCGATATACCTGGCCTTTAAGTCTTCGAAGAGGATATTTCTCACAAAGTCCTCAGGAGGCGTAGCTGCCGTATCAGCATTTAATGGAAACTCCACAAGTATGTCGATGCCCATTCTCTCAAAGGCCCTTCTCTTTTCATCCCTGGTAAAGAGCTGTCCAACTCTGTGTCCCACAAAGAACTCCTCCGGGGATGG
>CAMVJI010000230.1 GCA_947167765.1 uncultured Butyrivibrio sp.
TCTGCTTTTAGCTTGGCCTTCGCCGCTTTGGGATCTTCCGGGCCATTTAATAAACTGGTATCAGCCATTTATTATTCTTCCTTTTGTCTTTGTGCGTAGGTAAAGCTGCTTCGCTGGTCGTTTTCTTTTGCTTCTTCCTGTTTCTGCTCCTCGAGAAATTCTGCAAATGCCCTCTCTCTTAAGGATTCCTGCATCTTTCTTTCCTGGACATTTCTTGTAAGTTTAACCCTTACTTTTTCAACGCGCTCTTCATACTGCTTTACTACCATGGACTGCTGTTTTATCATGACGTCCATCTGAGCCGTTGCATACTGATTGTCCAGGATATCCTGAAGCTTTAATGAATCTTCATTTCGAAGTTCTTCTGCTTCCCTGAGGTATCTCTCTTTTCTCTTAACATATTCATCCAGTATATCAAGCTGCTGATTAAGCTCATTCTGAGCCAGTGCAAACTCCATTTTAGTCTGGTTCTCGGTTTGCTGCTTGATATTGAGAACGCTTTGCATTCTATAAACAAATCTTGCCATAAACCATCATCTCTTAATCCGCAAACATATTGATCAACTGGGCTCTTATTTCCTCAAAAGAAAACTTCTCATCAGTCTCCTGCATCAGAAAAGCATTTACCATCTCTATCTTGGAAAGAGCATAGTCGATGTTTTTGTTGGCACCGCTTCTGTATGCACCTATATTGATAAGATCCTCTGCGTCATTATATGTTGCAAGAACGTTTTTAAGCTTACCTGCAGCCTTCTTGTGCTCAGGATCAGCAATAGCTGACATACATCTTGAAATACTGGCAAGAACATCTATAGCTGGATAGTGGTTCTTTTGGGCAAGCTTACGATTAAGTACAATATGTCCATCCAGGATACCTCTGGCAGTATCTGTGATAGGCTCGTTCATGTCATCACCATCTACAAGGACTGTGTATAGTCCCGTGATGGATCCGCTTCGTGACCTTCCAGCTCTCTCAAGGAGCTTAGGCATCTCAGCGTAAACTGAAGGGGGATAACCTCTTGATACCGGCGGTTCTCCCGATGCAAGACCAATTTCTCTCTGAGCCATTGAAAAACGGGTAAGGGAATCCATCATTAGAAGTACGTCTTTTCCCTTGTCTCTGAAATATTCAGCTATTGATGTGGCTGTCTTGGCAGCTTTAAGTCTCTCAAGGGCTGGTTTATCTGATGTAGCACAGACAACGATGGACCTTTGCATACCCTCTTCACCAAGGTCTCTTTCTATGAACTCACGAACCTCCCTGCCACGCTCTCCAATAAGGGCAATGACATTGATGTCCGCCTGGGTATTTCTTGCAAACATACCAAGAAGCGTGGACTTACCAACACCAGAACCTGCAAAGATTCCAATACGCTGGCCTTTACCAACGGTAAGAAGTCCGTCAACAGCCTTAACTCCAAGAGAAAGAACCTCGGAAATAGGATCTCTTGTCATGGGATCCGGTGGCTGGTTCTCTACTGAGTACGCAATACCGCCTTCAAGGGCAGTTCCCTGACCGTAGCTGGTTCCATCGATCCTTCCAAGACCATCAAGGGTCTTTCCAAGAAGGCCTTCTCCCACGCTTACTCGAAGCGGTGAATCAGTGTTTTCAACAATACTTCCATTTCCAATGCCACTGGTGTTTTCATAAGGCATCAGCTGGACATGGCCATCTTTAAATCCAACAACCTCAGCCATGGCTGGTTTAGTCACAAACTCAGTAAGGGACTCATTATCTTTTTTCTTGGGATAAATAAGGCAGATATCACCAAGCTTGGCATCAGGCCCTGCTGACTCGATAGTAAGTCCTATTACATTGACCACCTTACCTCTTGTCCGGTAAAATGGAGCGTTTTGCATTTTTTTGTATTTAGATAGATCAACTGAAGAAACAAGCATCTTTGTTCACCGTTATCTTCTTTTTCTGTCAAAGGACAAAAGCTTAAGCTTTCTTGATATCTCTGACAGTTCCACGCCGAGACTGCAGTCAAATACTCCGCTGTCAGACTCGATCATGCATTCATTTTCTTTAAGAAGCGGATCTTCTATTATCTCCATTGTGGTATTAGGAGATGTTACGCAGGCATTTAAGGCTTCCTTTTCATCCATGATGTCATCATAGTCATCTGAAGAAACATGAACAATAAGGTCCTTGCCTGGTTCTATCCTTGAAAGAGTGGTCTTTAAAAGATGAAGTATGATTCCCTTATCTTCCCTTAGTTCAATATTAAAAACATGCTCATAGATCTGAGTAAGAACATCAACCATCTCAGGCTCAAGTTCATCAACGATCTGCTGATACTCCTTCTCAAGATCGCCCCTCTGCTGATCGATCTCATCCTTAAGGGCCTGAGCAGCCATAGCGCCTTCCTGATAGCCCGCCTGGTAGCCTTCATCGTGTCCCTTTTGCATGGCATCCTGCATTATGGCATCTGCCTGTTGCTGGGCATTCTGGATGATCATATCTGCCTGCTCCTGAGCCTGCTGGATCTTAAGGTCCATCTCAGCCTGCATTGCTTCCATATCAAACTGAGGATCAGGAACTGGCTCTAGCATGCTCTGATCCTCTGTTAATTGCGAAAGCTGTTCCATCTCTATACCAGGAATAAAGTTCTCCCCCGATTCCGTGTCCGGGAAGCTATCCTCCTGGACCATCTGGGTTCTCTGACGTTTAAGTTCCTGTTCCTGAAACGCTTCGATCTTTTTATTGGCAAGATCATTATTATCAATGATCCTGGTTTCTGTGCTGTCATAAGTTACGTAACCAGCTTTAAAAAGATTAGACAACTAGTTCATCACCTCCACCTCTGGAGATTACGATCTCACCAGAATCCTCAAGCTTTCTGATGACGTTTACGATCTTCTGCTGAGCTTCTTCGACGTCCTTCATACGTACAGGACCCATGAAATCCATATCTTCCTTGATCATAGCAGCAAGACGCTTAGATAGGTTATTGAAGATCGCAGTCTGTACCTGCTCAGTAGCACTCTTACATGCAAGAGCAAGGTCAGAATTTTCAACTTCACGCAGCACTCTCTGAATAGAACGGTCGTCCAGAAGAAGGATATCTTCGAATACAAACATCTTCTTTCTGATCTCGTCTGCCAGCTCTGGCTCTTCGATTTCCAGAGTCTCCATAATATGTTTCTCTGTGGCACGGTCTACAGTATTGAGGATTTCTACAACTGCATCTACACCGCCAATAATGGTGTAATCCTGGTTTACAAGAGAAGACAGCTTTGATTCCAATACTTTTTCTACCTCTTTTATGGTATCCGGACTTGTTCTGTCCATGGATGCAATACGCTTTGTTACGTCAGCCTGTCTGTCAGGCGCCAGAGCAGAAAGGATCATAGCACTCTGGGATGCTGACATATAGGAAAGAATAAGGGCAATTGTCTGAGGATGCTCATCCTGTATGAAGGTAAGGAGCTGTGATGGCTCGGTTTTACGGATAAATTCAAAAGGCTTAACCTGAAGTGATGCAGTAAGCTTACTGATAACATCAAGAGCCTTGTCTTCACCAAGGGCTTTCTCAAGAAGCTCTTTAGCATAGGTGATACCACCTTCAGCAATATACTGCTGAGCAAGGCACACTCCGTAAAATTCTTCAAGGACAGCTTCTTTGATCTGGGATGTGACACTTCTTGTATTGGCAATTTCCAGTGTCAACTCCTCAATTTCTTCTTCCTTGAGGTGTTTAAATATGGCAGATGATTTTTCCGGCCCAAGGGCAATCAGCAAAATCGCTGCTTTTTGAGTTCCTGTAAAATCGGCGATTAAGGGATTTCCGCCAGT
>CAMVJI010000231.1 GCA_947167765.1 uncultured Butyrivibrio sp.
TTGGCTAATATATTTGGAATCGATCTTGGAACCAGCAATATCAAGATTTACAACAGGGATGAGGATTCTCTTACAGTCGAAAAAAATATGATCGCTATAGAGAACAAGACCAATATCTTTGCATATGGCAACTCCGCTTATGAGATGTATGAGAAAGCTCCAGATAAGATCAAGATATCTTATCCTTTAAATAGCGGCGTAATTGCTGATATTGAACACATGGAGACTTTGGTAAAGCTCTTTGTGACAGATCAGATGAAGGGCAATGTTAAACCTTGTGAGGTTTATATAGCAGTACCTAAAGATGTTACAGAAGTTGAAAGAAGAGCATTCCACGACCTTATCAATGACGCAGGCATCAAGGCAAAAAAGATCATGATGGTTAAAAAGCCTCTTGCTGATGGTCTTGGAATGAATGTAGATGTTATGAATTCCCAGGGTGTTCTTGTAGTCAATGTTGGTTATGATACAACTGAGATCTCAATCCTTTCACTTCGTGGCATTGTAGTAAGTAAGCTTATCAAGGTTGGCGGCAAGAAATTTGATGAATCCATCAGAAACGTTATCCGTAAGGAATATGGACTTCTTATAGGTGAAAAGACTTCTGAGAACGTAAAGATGTCTCTTAAGGACCTTGAAAAAGAAGGTAAAGACGCTGTTGTTTACGGAAGAGATATTGTGACCGGACTTCCTGTAGAGCGTAAGATCCCTACAGATCTAATCAATCAGTCTCTTATTGAGAACTTTGATGCTATTTTGGATAACATCAAAACAGCACTTGAGAAGACTCCACCAGAGCTTGCTGCTGATATCTTCAAGCATGGACTTTATCTTACAGGTGGTGCTTCACAGGTTTGCCATCTTGCACAGCGCCTTTCAAACGGCGTTGGACTTAACGTAAATATTGCAGAAAATCCTGTTGGCTCAGTAGCTATGGGCCTTGCAAAGATTATCAAGGAAGATCAGTATAAGGCTCTCGCATATGGAATCGAAGAGGACAAGTAAATGAGTCCTGTTATAAAGAGAAGAGGAGAAGAATTTACGCTTCCTAGTAAATATCTCCTCTTTATTTTAACTGTTATTTGCATAAGCACTATAATCATAACCTTTAACACCAGCGTGTTTACTGGACCACTTAATTCATTTGCTGGTGTTTTTGTTGTGCCATTTCAAAAGGGTATAACTACAGTTGGAACTTTTTTAAAGGACACTACTGACAAGCTCTCATCAATCACACAGCTTCTTGATGAAAATGAGAGGCTAAAGGCACAGCTTGACGAGCTTACGATTGAAAATACTAATTTGGAGCAGGAAAAATACGAACTTACTGAGCTTAGAAATCTCTATGAGCTTGACGCCCAGTATGAGGACTATCAAAAGACTGGAGCCAGGATAATCTCAAAGGATGCAGGAAACTGGTACCATTCTTTTGTTATAGACAAGGGGTCAGATGATGGCATTCAGATAGATATGAATGTTATTGCTGACGGAGGTCTTGTGGGAAGGATAATCGATGTAGGTCCTGACTGGGCTAAGGTTCAGGCCATCATTGCAGATAATGCATCTGTAAGTGGTATGGTCCTGTCATCATCAGACAATCTTATTGTAAGTGGTGACCTTGAACAGTATAGGCAGGGATATATAACTTTCTCTAAACTTGTTGACGATGCAGACAAGGTGAGCATAGGAGATAAGATCGTGACCTCCAATATAAGTGATAAGTACCTTCCTGGTATTCTTATTGGTTATATATCTACAATTGATGATGACTCCAACAACCTGACCAAGTCAGGAAAAATAACACCTGCAGTTGATTTTGAACATATGAACGTTGTTCTTGTATTACTTGATCAGAAAAAGAATGCTCACTAAAAGGTTTTAACAATATGAATATTAGACGTCTTTTGTTCAATTTCATATTTATTATTCTTTCGTTTATACTTCAGACAACAGTATTCAGAGTCTTTGATTTTGGTGGCGTAACGCCAAATCTTTTGCTTATCTTTACATCTTCCACAGCTTTTATAAAGGGAGATAAGAGCGGCCTTGTTACTGGCTTTTTCTGCGGCCTTCTGGTTGACATTTTCTTTGGCTCTTATATTGGATTTTTCGCTCTTATCTATATGTATATTGGCTTTATTGTTGGTAAGCTCCATGAGATTTTCTTTACACAGAATCTTGCGATTCCAATATTGCTCATAATCATTTCAGATTTTGTATTTGGATTTGTTTGCTATGTTCTTATGTTTCTTTTCAGAACAAAGTTCAATATTGGATATTACATGACTAATATTATTATCCCGGAGATAGTTTATACTGCTCTTGTGGCTATTTTCTATTATCCGCTGATACTATCGATAAATAACTCCATTGATGAAAGAGAGCAAAGGAGCGCGAAGAAGTTTGTTTGACAGTTTTAAAGAAGAAATTAAAAAGTTCATAACTTCAAGAGCTGTCCTTGTATGTGCTGTTTTAATAGCTCTTTCATGTCTTCTTGTTTACAGGCTCTTTTACCTGCAGGTTATAAACGGAGAAGTTTATCTTGATGCATTTAAGCTCAAGATCAAGAAGGAGAAAACTATTGCTGCAGCAAGAGGAAATATTTATGACAGAAAAGGCAATCTTCTTGCATATAATGAACTTGCCAATTCTGTTACTATTGAGGACGTATATAAGTCTGGATCAGGTAAGCACAAGGCTATCAACAATACCTTAAATACTCTGATCGACATAATCGAGGACAATGGCGACAATGTTGATCAGGATTTTAATATTATCCTTGGGGAGAGCAGAAACTACGAATTTACTGTTGAAGGAAATCAGCTCCTTCGTTTTCTTGCGGATGTTTATGGGCATTCTTCAATAAATGACCTTAAGTATGAGGAAAAGACCAAGACTGCTGAAGAAGTTGTGGAGGATATGTGCAGATCTTTTAAGATAGGCGATTACGAAGATCCTGAAGACTCTTCAACTTTTGTGCCAGGTAAGGGCTATACCAAAGACAGAACCTTAAAGATCTTAAATATCAGATACAACATGAATCAGAACAGTTATCAGAAGTATATCGATACTACAGTAGCTTCTGATGTAAGCGATCAGACTGTAGCTGATGTCATGGAAAATGCTGATGTTCTTGAGGGTGTATCTATTGAAGAAAGCACTGCAAGAAAATATGTTGATTCCAAGTATTTTTCACAGCTTCTTGGATATACAGGAAAAATATCCGAAGATGAGCTTGCTGAACTGCAGCTTCAAAACCCCAGCTATGGACTAAATGATACAGTAGGTAAATCTGGTATCGAACAGTCTATGGAAAGTGTTCTACAGGGAACCAAGGGATCTGAGACTGTTTATGTTGATAACACCGGTCAGGTAATTGAGACAAGTAATTATGTAGACTCTGTAGCTGGTAATGACGTTTATCTTACCATAGATAAAGATCTTACGGAGGCTTGCTACAATATTATCGAACAATCCCTTGCAGGTATTCTGGTTTCTAAGATACAGAACGTTAAGTCATATACTTTTACATCCACATCAAGCTCAAGCAATATTGTTATACCGATATACGACGTTTATTTTGCAATCTTTGACAATGATGTCCTTAACATCAGCCATTTTAATGCCAAGGATGCTGGTGAAACAGAAAAAGCTATTTACGAACAGTTTGTAAATAAAAACGAAAATGTTTTAAATGAGCTGACGCTTGAATTAACTGATAAAAAGACTCCTTATGAGAATCTTTCAAAAGAATATCAGTGGTATATGAGCCATATAGCAGCAATGCTTTACTCAGATG
>CAMVJI010000232.1 GCA_947167765.1 uncultured Butyrivibrio sp.
TTTTAAAGGCAATGCTGGAGGATGTTTTAGAGGATCCATCCAGAAACACCAAGGATTTTTTGCTAGAGCCGGAGCGCCTAAGAAATAAGTACATGAAGGATCAGACTTGATTGGAGGATACGGTGTTTAGAACTAGAAAGGCTTTGAGAATAACGCTATCAGGTGTGCTTTTAATGGCGATGCTTGTTTCTTCGCCCCAAAGCATAACCTGCGCGGCTGAGAATGCAGACAAAGTCAGTGTATCTCTTATAGGTAAGTATGACTCTTTTGACACAGCAGCCATAAGAGACATTGATACTGTAAAAAAGCAGATAAGATTCAGAAATCACAAGACAGGTAAGACCTACACACTCTCCTATGACAATACCAGCATGATCTATGATGTGAGAGGAACGGCGCTTTCAGCAGCGCTTTTAGAGGTAGGACAGATCGTTGATGTGAAGTTTTTAAAGAGCAGTAAGCACATCACATCCCTCAATGTATCATCAGAGGCCTGGACTGTAGAGGATACAAGAGAGCATGAGCTTGTAAGGGGAGATGGTACAGCCAAGGTAAAGGGCGAGCTCTACAAGATAGACCCAAAGACCCTGGTCATGGCTGATGGGAATATTGCTCTTGCAGAGGATGTTCTTTCAACAGACAAGGTCACAGTAAGCGGCATTGGCAAGGATATTTACAGCGTAGTTGTAACAAGCGGCCATGGATATGTGAGCCTTTCATCCGATACCGTTGAAGATCACAGCCTTGTGGGCTCCTGGATCGAGCTTGATAACGAGGTCATCTACAAGATTTCGCCAAACATGCTGCTCAGCGCTCCAGAAGGGGATTACACCCTGCAGATACTGGGAAATGGAGCAAGCTACACATCTGAAGTAAATGTTTCAAGAAACCAGGAAACTGTAGTCGATACCAGTAACGTAAATATCACCAAGCCCAAAGAGGGTCTGGTTACCTTCGAGATCATTCCGGATACTGCTGAAGTATTTGTGGATGGAGAAAAGGTCCTTACGGGAGTTCCTCAGTCAATAAAATATGGTTATCACAACCTAAAGATAATTGCTGATGGATACAAGACCCAGGATAAGTACTTAAAGATTGGAACTGCTAAGAGCGTTATCTCTATCGAAATGGAAAAAGATGAGGACGATTCCGCAGACAGTTCCTCAGAAGACAGCTCCTTTGACACCAGCAGTTCAAACAGTGCATCTTCTAAGAGCAGTAAGGACACAAGCCACGACAGCTCCTCTGTTACTTCTGCATCTGCTGCAACCACTGCAGCCACTGTCAGCAGCAATTCATCAGAGGAAAAACCAGGTAACAAGGTAATCAACGGCTATTATATTTATTTTGACAAGCCCTATGCAGCAGAGCTGTATTTTGACGGAGCATATATTGGTATGATCCCAACCCATGTTCCAAAGATATCAGGAACCCATGAGGTTATCCTGAAGATGGAGGGGTATGAGACCAAGAGCTACAGGATCAGTATTGACAAGGATGAGGTTGACTTAAACTACACATTCCCTGATCTTGTTAAGCATAAAACTGACGATGAGGACAGCTCTTCTGGTTCATCATCATCTGCAGCATCCTCTGCAAGTTCTGACGATTCATCATCTGCAGACTCCGCATCCACAGCGGATTCAGCTTCAGGAGATGACTCTGCTACAGATGCTTCATCGGCTGAGGACACCTCCACAGAGGACACTTCTACAGAGGATTCATCCATTCCTTCTGAAGATTCAACCAAGGAATCTTCATTGCCATCAGAGGACGCTTCTATAGGAAAGAGCTCTGAAACAGGCCAGGACACCACAGATGGCGGGGAAGATGAAAGTACCAGCGAAAGTTCAAAGAAAGAAACGGCAGATGCAGCAAGCACTGCCAGTGCATCAGGAGACTAGATAAATGAGACTTGATAAGTATTTAAAAGTAACAAGACTGATAAAGAGAAGGACTGTGGCCAATGAAGCCTGCGATGCAGGAAGGGTTCAGATCAACGGAAGGCCCGCCAAGGCATCTGCTGAGGTGAAGGTGGGAGATAAGATCACCATTGGCTTTGGAAACAAGGACGTATCCGTTGAAGTTTTAGATGTTCAGGAGACCATACACAAGGAAGATGTAACAAATCTCTATAAGTACATCTGATTGACGCGCCAAAATCACTGTATTACAATGAAATTAACAGATAAGAGATTGTGAGTGGGGTAAAATATGGCGACCAGAGCACGTTATAAAAGGCGTCGCTTCCAAAACCGGGCAGGTATAGTCTGGGCCAGCATAGTGGTTCTTATTCTTGTGACTGTAGTTTCCATCAAGAGTATAGGACTTCTTCAAAAAGCCAGGGAATACCAGGCAAGGGAACAGGCGCTTGAGGAGCAGATTGAGCACGAGACTCAAAGAAGCGACGAGATAGCTGAGTACGAGAGGTACACAGAGACGCGTAAATACATAGAGGACACAGCTAAAGAGAAGCTGGGACTGGTTTATCCGGGAGAGATCATCTTTAAGAACTCGGATAACTAAATGTTTTTGACACTTGGCGCAGACATCGATACGGGGACGTATTAGTCTGCGCTTTTTACATGCTGATATGGATATTTTTTCAAAAAAAGTTCTAAACTACATACAAAAGAATAATATGCTTCCTGAAGGCGCAAGAGTGGTAGTGGGCTTTTCCGGAGGAGGGGACTCGACAGCTCTTTTGTCAGTTCTTGATGTGCTGCGGCCTATTCTAAAGATTGAAATCTTTGCCATCCACATCAATCACCTTATACGTAGTGAGGCTCATGAAGATGAGGCTTTTTGCAGGTCTTTTTGCAAGAAGCTTGGAATTTCTTTTGTAAGCAAGGCTGTAGATATCCCTCACATGGCAAAAGAAAAGTCACTTACAGAGGAAGAAGCCGGCAGGATTGCCAGGTACGAGATCTTTTCAGCCTACGCAAAAGAGATTTCGGCGGATTTCATTGCTGTTGCTCACCATCAAAATGATGTGGCAGAAACCCTTCTTATGAACCTCCTTAGGGGATCAGGACTTCACGGAGGTGCGGCTATAAGGCCTGTCAGGGATAACATAGTGCGCCCGCTTCTTTGCGTCACAAGGCATGAGATCGAGGAGTATCTTAAGAAAAACGAGATCTCTTTTTGCACGGACAAAACCAACCTTGAGAGCATACACACAAGGAACTTCATAAGAAATGAGGTTATCCCGGAACTTGAGGAAAAAATAAATGTAAGGGCAGTGGAGCATCTTTGCGCTGCGGCAATTTCTTTTGACAAGGCAGATGAGTTTATAAGAGATGTGGCCAGAGAAGCCTACAACAAAATAGTAACCTTTAGAGAAGGCAGAGTTTTCGCAGACACAAAGGACCTTCTTTCTGAAAAAGAGATAATCCGGGAAAACATTGTACTATTCATGTTTGAAGAACTGGTCAAAAACCGCAAGGACATTGGGGCGGTGCATGTAGAAGCAGTGCTTGATCTTATAAAGACGGCAGATGGACAGGCATCCGTGGATCTTCCATACGGACTTTGTGCAAAAAGAACTTATGAGAAGCTGGAAATATACCAAAAAGGAAACCAGATCAAAATAAATGGACCTGTCACAGTTAAACCTTCGATAGGGGAGGAAACTAAAATTGTAATTCCAGGACTCGGAAGGGCTACATTGTCAGTTTTTCCCTATGATAAGCAAAAAGAGTATCCTACTGAGACATATACTAAATGGCTCGATTATGGTAGAATACAAGAAGTTTCCTTTAGGACGAGAAGAGGGGACGATC
>CAMVJI010000233.1 GCA_947167765.1 uncultured Butyrivibrio sp.
ACGTTACGAAGTGTTGTGGCTGTAAGATTCTCAATAGCTCCGATAGGATTTCTTACGCCATATGCATATGCCTTGGGGTCAGATATTCTAAAGAATACGATGGAGTCGATCTGCATGGTAACGTTATCCTGTGTGATAACAGGCTGAGGTGGGAAATCACAATACTGCTCTTTAAGATCAACCTGTCTTGCTACTCTGTCGATAAATGGGATCTTGAAGTGAAGTCCAACGTCCCATGTCTCCTTATATGCTCCCAGCTCCTCAATAACATAAGAATGAGCCTGTGGCACGATCTTGATGTTTGAAGCCAGTAAAATAATTACTAAAATAATAAATACTACTGCAATAATTCCTGCTGTCATTTATACTCCCTCTCTTTCAACAATAAGTTTTGCTCCCTGGACCTTAACTACCTTAACAGTCTCTCCCGCACGGATTATGATATTATCCATTGAAGATACTGCGATCCAGGTAGAACCGTCCATATCTACTTTACCTGCACCATGAAGATTGTCGATGTCAGTCTTGGCAATAAGCTTTCTTCCAACATAAGCATCAATGTTTGTCTTTTTAAGCCTGTTGTTGAAGTGCCTACTTGCAATTGGTCTTACAAGGACCAATATCACGATTGACACCACAAGGAACGCAGCTATCTGCACCGAAAGCGGCGCGCCAATAAGAGCCAGCACAAAAGCTACTGCTGCGCCTGCTGCAAACCAGATGGTAACAAGTCCCATGGTGAAAATCTCTGCTACAGATAAAGCGACAGTGATGATAAGCCAAATAAGGCTTTCTGAGATTCCCATACACTTTCCTCCTTTTCCCCTGACCACCATTATACTAGATTCCATGGCATTTAGAAAGATTTAGTAGTCCCTGTTTGCCTTCATAGCAACTTTTCTGTCATACATAGCTCTGTCAGCTCTCTTAAATACATCGTTGACTGTTTTATCAAGATCAGGATCAAACTTGGCATAACCGATAGCTGCAGATATCTTTTCCCAGGGCTGAAGCGTAGTGTCCTCAGAAATCTGCCACAGCTGATAGTTAAAGTTTTCTATTCTTTTATCGATCTTTTTATAGTCCTTGTTTTTAAGGATGACCACAAACTCATCTCCGCCAATACGAAAGACCTGAGAGCGCTTAAATATGTCACAGATAAGACCGCTAAGCTTTCTGATGGTGATGTTGCCATTTTCATGGCCGTAAGTATCATTTATCTTCTTAAGGAAATTAAGATCTATCATGGCTATGCCAAACTCATTAAGACCTTCAGACAGTTCCTCTTCAAGCATCTGAATCTCTTCTTCGTAAGCACGTCTGTTCCATACGCCAGTAAGTATATCCTTGACCGCAAGCTCCTCCATGGTGATGGCTTTCTTTTCAGTCTCTTCTATAGCAACTTTAGCATCCATAAGCGCGTTGATATTGGCGTTCATGTCTTTTTCCATCTGCTTCATTGACAAAAGCAGCTGCGAAATCTCGTCATTGTTCCTGACTTCAAGCTTTTCAAATGCGTGATGAACTGCTTCAGTACTCTCTGAACAATAGTTTTTGGCAGTATTTGTAAGTAGCACAACTGGTTCAACTACATTGCGACTTACCTGCCAGATTGACACTGCAAGTATAAGAATAGTAATGATAGTCATCACAGTTGAAGCAATAAAAACATAATCATCGGCCTTTCTTTTGATCTCATTCATAGAAATATCAACACACACATAAGCGATCACTTTTCCATCCAGCATTACAGGTGATCCTGCTGAAACAAGCCATCCGTAGGCATCTTCATTGGTAATTGTAGTAGGGACAGAATAACCTGCATCATCAGGCCAGAATCCATCCTCGTAAGAGTCCACACATCCAGGAGGACATATATTCTCGTAGGCCCCATCTATTATGTAGATCGCATGTTTTTCAGGGACATTAAACTGCATGATATAAAAACAGTTGACCTGAAAAATGTCCTGGTAAGTCCTTAGTTTCTTTCGAAGCCTGTGGTAAACCGGAAGCTGTTCAATACCCTCGTAGTTATCCATGTACTCTTTCCATTTGCTTGACCCCCAGTCGTCACTGGACACTACGGTGTCAACATTTTCATATATATCCATAACCTGACCGGTAAGTTCCTTGACATCTTCTGGGTCAAGAGCAGTGACTACCGCCTTGGACAGCTGTTCTGCTTTGCTCATATATTCCTTGTCTACAATATCCGCTGCAATTGCATTGACAAGTACTACTGCCAGCACTCCGATCAAAAGGCATATAACTACAACGCCTATGGACAGCTTTAATTTCAAGGACATGAAAGGCCTGTTTTTCACGTTCTGCATGCTCCAATCTAAAAAAGTTTATTGTCTTTTCATAAAAATATACTGTAGTAAGCATATTCTATCAAGTAAATTATGATAATATATAATAGTATATATTTTATCGTCATGTCGTACTATCTTTTTTCTGTAAAGTCACTATAAGGGTGAAAAACATGGAAAAATTAACTTACGAATATCTAAAGGGGATTTCAAACCTCTCACCAATTGCCTGTGCCATTCTTTCAGTTCAGAAAAATCCCGACGGAAGCTGCGGCGAAATAAGATTCTTTGCCATCAACGACGTGTTCAAAAGAAATTACTATGACCTGTTTGCTGAAAACGAGGCCGGTGACAAACCAGGATTTGATGACTTTGAAAAGACCATAGAGGGTATGCTCTATACAGCCCACCTTCCAAAAGAGCCTAATTTTGAGGACATCTGCTTTAAATGTGCCTGGGGCGGAGAATTCATAAACACCTATGTGGACACCACCAAAATGTATGGATTCTGGACTCAGGATATCATGTATCCAATTGTTGGCGAATCTGACAGACCAGATATCCGCTACTGTTCTTTTAACTATACTTTAAATAAAGAGATGGATACCGGTAAGTTTGCCACTGTTTCTCCTGACATTGCAAGCTTTGTCATAAAAGCCTGTCTTGAGCTTAGGGGGGACAATGACTTTAAGACCAGTATGCAAAAGGTCTGCGGCGATATCCGTGAATTCTCAGATGGATATGCCTGCAGCATCCTTACCATAGACAAAGATTTTCGTACATTTAATGTAATATGTGGAGATGTTCGCAATCACGAGCTTGATATCAAAAAGGTCTTCTCAGAGTTCCCTTATGAGATTGTCGAAAGCTGGGAATACGTTCTTGCCGAAACCAATATAATCATCATCAAAGATGCCAATGACATGAACTTTATTGAGACTAAAGCTCCTGAATGGGTAAAGACCTTAAGAGATTACAACGTCGAGAGCCTGTGCCTTGTTCCATTCATACATCGAAAAGAGATCCTTGGATATCTGTATATCACCAACTTTGATGTTGCGCATATCAGCAGGGTAAAAGAGACTTTGGAACTGGTATCCTTCTTCCTTACCGCGGAGGTTGCAAATCACCTCTTCCTTGAAAGGCTTGAATATCTAAGTAACGTTGACATGCTCACAGGAGTATACAACCGTAACTGCATGAACATCAACGTTGATGAGCTGTCTCTTAAACTGGAGTTTAATCCTAAGCCATTTAGTGTTGCGTTCTGCGACTTAAACGGTCTTAAGACTGTAAACGACAATGGAGGCCATGACACAGGCGACAAGCTCCTTGTGTATGCAGCTGAAGTTCTTAAGGAAGTATTTACAGACGACAAGATATTCAGAGCTGGCGGCGATGAATTTGCCATTATCTCCTTCAGCCCCAAGTTTGAATTTGAAGAAAAGATAAAGC
>CAMVJI010000234.1 GCA_947167765.1 uncultured Butyrivibrio sp.
CCGGATATTGACGGGTATCTGTTCATAACAGGAATGCAAAGAGAACTAATGACTGGCGATTACGTCAAGGTTCTTATAACAGGTTCAAATGAATATGATCTTATAGGGGAGGAAATATCATGAATTTACCTAACAAACTTACAGTACTGAGAGTTATTCTGATTCCTTTTTTTGTAGCATTTCTTCTTTTGAGTCCAGGCAATGAGGCATTTAAATGGACTGCACTTGTGATCTTTGTTGTTGCCAGCTTAACCGACATGCTTGATGGCAAGATTGCCAGAAAGTATAACCTTATAACTGATTTTGGCAAGTTTATGGACCCTCTTGCAGACAAGCTCCTTGTTTGCAGCGCGATGATCTGCCTCATTGAACTTGGCAGGATCCCATCATGGATCGTAGTTATCATCATTGCAAGAGAATTTACAATTAGTGGCTTCAGACTTATTGCTGCTGACAATGGAAAGGTTATTGCAGCAAGCTATTGGGGCAAGTTTAAGACAACCTTCCAGATGATCATGGTAATCCTTATGATTGCCAACCTTGGAGATATCCTTCCATGGATCGATATTGTCACACAGGTGATCATGTGGATAGCACTGGCGCTTACAATTATTTCTCTTATTGATTATCTCATTAAGAACAAGGATGTAATGGCCGGCGCATCAATGTAATTGGCGTTTTTGTTTTTTAGAAAGATATAGGTTTTATGAGTATTAGATACGAAGACTCAGGTCTTGATGAAAGAATCATCAGAGCAGTCACAGATATGGGATTTGAAAATATGTCCCCAATTCAGGAGGCTGCCATCCCTGTAATGATGGAGGGAAAAGACATCATTGGTCAGGCCCAGACCGGAACGGGCAAAACAGCAGCTTTTGGAATCCCGCTTCTTCAGCAGGTGGATCCAGATAATAAGCACCTGCAGGCAGTAGTTCTTTGTCCTACAAGAGAGCTTGCAATGCAGGCCGCTGACGATATCAGAGATTTTGCCAAGTATATGTCAGGGATCAAGGTCCTTGCTGTATATGGTGGACAGGATATTTCAAGACAGATCAAGGCTCTTTCAAATGGAGTGCAGATAGTTGTAGGAACTCCAGGAAGAGTAATGGACCACATGCGCAGGCACACAATGAAGCTTAAAAGTGTGAAGGTTCTGGTCCTTGATGAAGCAGATGAAATGCTGGACATGGGCTTTAGGGAGGATATTGAGACTATCCTGCAGGGAATGCCAAAAGAGAGGCAGACAGCTCTTTTCTCCGCAACTATGCCAAAACCCATTTTGGATATTACCAAGAAGTATCAAAATGATGCCGAGTTTATCAAGATGACACCAAGAGAGATCACTGTGGCTGCCATCGAACAGGCATATTACAGAGTCCCACAGAAGATGAAGGAAGAGGTTCTTACCCGCCTTATGGATTATTACAATCCTGCGAGGAGCCTTATCTTTTGTAACACCAAGAGAATGGTGGATCAGCTTGCTGAGTCCTTAAAGGGAAAAGGGTATCTCTGTGATGGTCTTCACGGAGACCTGTCTCAGAATCAGCGAGACACTGTCATGAACCTCTTTAGAAGTGGCAGGATCAACATACTTATTGCTACTGACGTTGCTGCAAGAGGTATTGATGTGAGCGGCGTTGAGGCTGTATTCAACTACGATATACCAGAGGATATCGAGTACTACGTTCACAGAATTGGACGTACTGGACGTGCTGGTAAGAGCGGCAAATCCTTTACTCTTGTTGGCGGAAGAGAGATGTACAAGCTTCGCGAGATCGAAAAGATCTGCCACACAAAGATTGAGGAAAGACATGTTCCAAATGCCAAGGAGATTACGAGAGTTAAGTCTTCCAAGGTATTTGCTGAAGTTGTTGATATTATCGAAAATGGCGACATTTCTTCAGTCCTTGAGTATATAAATCAAAAGGTTGAAGAGGGTGAGTATACTGCAGAGCAGCTTGCTGCCGGATTCATGAAGCTCAAGATGGGTTCTGATATTGAGGAGCTAGTTCTTTTCGAAAAGAAAGAATCTAAGCGGGACAGATATAGAAGAACCGGTGAGAGACTCGAGCGCAGAAGGCGCGATGAGGGCAGAAGTCGTGATGACGACAGAAAGCCTCGAAGAAAACGCGATGACGACAGAAAGTCCAGTGGAAGAGCAGATGGTAAGAAGTCTGATGGCAGAAGATCAGAAAGAAAAAAGCCTGATGCAGTAAGATCTGAGAATAGAAGAACTGATAAAAAAATAACAGATTCCAGAAAGGCTGATGTAAAGAAGACAGATAACAGGAAATCTGATATCGGTGATCTTGATGAGCTCAAGGCTCTTTACAAGAAGTCAGCAGACAAGGTTCCTTCTAAAAAAGCAGAGAGGCCTTATAAAAAGAAGTCTTCAGATTCCTTTGAGAATGTTGGACGTATCAACATAAAGGGCGAAGGCTCTACAAAAGCATGGTATGTTGGTCAGGATAAAGACATCGATACCATGAACCTTACAAAAAAAGAGAAAAAGAATGTCAAAGCTCAGAACAAAAAGAGAAGCCTTGATTATCTTCAGGATATGAGCGATCTTGTAATGGAGAGCTTTGGCAAGCGCAAAAACAGGGAGAATAAATGATGGGGGACGAAAAACCTGTAAGAAGACACATTAGAGATTTTCATCGCTTAAGAGCCAAGATCTTTAACATGGTCAGCGTGGGCGTAGTTGACGAGCCCATTAACAGGTTTTATGACATCATCAGCATCATAGCATTGGCGCTCAATCTTTTTGCGGCTTTTGCAATAACATTTGATTACATGGAGGAGCACTACAAAGGGCTCCTCCTTACTATTGAAGCAATTACCACATTTTTCTTCGCAGTGGACTATGCATTGCGTCTTTTTTCATCCAATGAACTTTATCCAAAGCTTCCTGAGGGTCAGGCAGCTGCAAAATATATCTTTTCCTTTACAGGAATCATTGATCTTTTGTCCTTCCTTCCCTATTACTTGCCATTCTTTTTCCCGGCTGGTGGAGCTGTATTCAGGCTCTTCAGGGTTGCGAGGATCTTAAGACTCTTTAGGATCAATTCCTATTATGATCAGCTCAATGTCATAACTGAGGTCATTACTTCCAAGAAACAGCAGCTGATGGCTTCTGTATTTATCATTTTGATTCTGATGATGGCCAGCAGTCTGTGTATGTACAGTGTTGAGCACGAAGCCCAGCCTTTAGTTTTTCAAAATGCCTTTTCCGGTATATGGTGGTCAGTATCTACTCTTTTGACCGTTGGGTATGGTGACATCTACCCTATAACAATAACGGGTAAAATACTTGGAATTATCATAAGCTTTCTAGGAGTAGGAATGGTAGCTATTCCAACTGGTATCATCAGTGCCGGATTTGTTGAACAGTATCAGCGTCTTAAGACCATCGGAAGCTACGCTGAAGAGGAAAACATCCATTTTATAAGGGTTAAACTCTCTGAAAAAGACAGCTGGTGCGGCCAGAAAATTTCTGATCTTGGAATTCCTAAGGATGTTATTATTGTTGCTGTGCAGAGAAATAAAGAGACAATCATTCCGAGAGGTGATGCGGTCCTTCAAAAGGGTGACATTCTTGTGATGTGTGCTGAAAAGGTTAAGGATGTTCAGCCAATAGAGATAAAAGAGATCACAATTGGAGAGGGACATTCCTGGAATGGAGTAGCCATTAAGCACCTTGACATTTCAAGGCAGAGCTTTATCTTTATGATACGTAGAAGAGGAAAGGCTATCAT
>CAMVJI010000235.1 GCA_947167765.1 uncultured Butyrivibrio sp.
TTGATGACATCACACCTTGGCAGGAAGCAGTTAAGCCTGTAATCGAAGAGAACATCAAGGGACTTGAGGACTACTACCAGAAGCTCGTTGATTTTGGTAAATAACATTAACAAAACTAAACGCTAGTCTTGATTTTACCGGAGGTATTATGGATTCTTTCTTCAACGCGGTAGACAAGATCAAGCCAGCATATGATGTGACCTACAAAGTTGTTTTGTTTGTATGTAAGCTCCTGCTGGTGGCAGATATTCTGATCACCAGCATGAGCGTACTTGGAAGATACGTTTCTTTTGTACCAGACCCATCATGGAGTGAGGAGATTGTCCTCACTCTCATGTCTTATATGGCAGTTTTATCTGCTGCTCTGGCCATCAGACGCGGTGCTCACATTCGTATGACTGCTCTTGACAGATATCTACCAGAAAAACTATTAAAGATATTGGATCTGGTTTCAGATGCATTTGTACTTGTACTTGCTTTTGTAATGCTTATTGTTGGTTGGCAGTATGCCACAACACTTGGAGCTAAGGGTGTGTATGTTTCACTTCCAAAGCTCTCAAGATTTTGGATGTATTTCCCAATCCCGGTTGCAGGTCTTGCCATGATCATTTTTGAACTTGAGGCAATCTACAACCACATCAAGAGACTTTGCGGAAGGGAGGTAGATGCCTGATGACAGCCAATACAACTGCCATAGCAATCCTTCTGATAAGCTTTCTTGTAATGATCTTTTTAAGATTCCAGATCGCTTATGCGGTTGCTCTTTCATCAATCTTTTGTCTCCTTTATCAGGGACTTCCACTTACTACTGTTTGTCAGCAGATGGTAAAAGGTATCAGCTCTTTTTCACTGATGGCTGTTCCGTTCTTTATCACCATGGGCTGTATAATGGGTACAGGTGGTATTTCAGAAAAACTAATTGCCCTGGCCAATGCCTGTGTAGGCTGGATGACCGGTGGTATGGCCATGGTTAATATCGTGGCATCATACTTCTTTGGTGGTATTTCAGGATCAGCAGCTGCTGATACCGCATCCCTTGGAAGTATCCTTATCCCTATGATGGTTGAACAGGGATATGACGATGATTTCTCAACAGCGGTTACAATTACATCATCCTGTGAGGGACTTCTTGTTCCTCCAAGTCACAACATGGTTATATATGCCATGAGTGCTGGTGGTGTTTCGGTAGGAAGCCTTTTCCTTGCCGGATACATTCCGGGAGCGCTTCTTGCTATTTCACTGATGATCGGATCATTCATCATATCAAAAAGACGCAATTATCCTAAGGGCGATCCATTTAGTATAAAAGACTTTGTTAAACAGCTTGGTGTTTCGTTCTGGGCTCTTGCGGCTATTGTTATAGTAGTTTTCGGTGTTGTAGGCGGAGTGTTTACTGCAACAGAGTCCGCTGCTATTGCTGTTATCTACAGTCTTATCGTCAGCGTATTCATCTACAAGGGACTTGACCTTAAGGGAGTTTGGAAGACACTTGAGCAGTGTGTAGACACTCTTTCAATTGTTATGATCCTTATCTCTACTTCAAGTATCTTTGGATACTGCCTTACAACCCTTCACGTGCCTGACCTTGCAGCTAACGCCATAATTGGTCTTACACGTAACCCTATACTTATTGCACTTTTACTTAACCTGATCCTTCTTGTACTTGGTTGTATCATGGATATGGCTCCGATCATCCTGATCGCTACACCTATCCTTCTTCCAATCGCTACATCGATCGGAATCAACCCAATACAGTTTGGTGTAATGATCATCCTTAACTGTGGTATTGGTCTTTTAACACCTCCTGTAGGCGCAGTTCTCTTTATCGGATCTGCTGTAGGTAAGGTTAAGATGGAAAAAGTAGTTAAGGCTACACTTCCTTTCTATCTTTGCATGATCGCAGTCCTTATGCTGCTTACATTTATACCTGAGATCAGTATGTTCCTGCCGAACCTGATCAACAAGTAATATTATCGAGGAACGTTCTTTTATGGAATATAAGTATATGTGCGATGTCAAGGCATCTGACCTTTGGAAAATGGCTATGGTACGCACCTATAAAGCTGCCATTGGGGTAGTGAATATTGTTTTTACAGTTGCCATGATCCTTTTGGCTTTCAGGTTCTGGAAGACGGCTCCTGACATTTTGCGGGTACTGATGATATTTGGGTGCCTTGTCTTTCCAGTGATCCAGCCCCTTGCCACCTATGGAATGTGTGTAAAACAGCTGGAGAATATGCCAAGAGACATGGAGCTTAAATTTGATGATGTGGGCGTCCATGTATCCACTGGAGGACAGTCTGAACTCATCAGATGGAACAAGGTGAAAAATGCCATAAAGCGTAGCAACATGATAGTTGTTATGTCAGATGACAGCCACGGATATATGCTTACCAACAGGGTTCTTGGAAATGAAAAGGAAGAGTTTTATAACTTCCTTTGCAGTAAGATAAGAGGCTAGTTTTAAATAGTTTTTTTATAGAGGCGGCGCTATAATTATTGATATAACTATAACGCAGCCTCTTTTTTTACTTATGAAGAAGATACGTACTTTCTGGGAAACACTTACCATTAAAAACAAAATAAAGTACTTTACCGTCAGCGTATTCATTGCGATACTGGCAGCCATTATGTTTGATGCCTGGATCGTCAAGCTCTTTATGATGGACTTTAACGATATCATGGTGGATAACGCCGGAAGTGGTATGATTGTAAACGCCATTGACAGGGAGACGGAAGTTTTTGACGCCTACGTTCACAGTTCAGACCCTGCGGATTCTGCTGAATGGGATGAAGTTGTAAAGAGCACTCATGATGCCATCTATGGTGTTCCCCTTAGCTACAACCACCTTGGGCCTGAGAGATATGCTATATTGCAGTCACTCCGGACTGCCTATGAAACCTATTGCAGCTACAGGAACCAGGTGATCACGGATTATCAGTCTGAGAGCATCTACATTGACAAGCTCTATGATGTGTATAGTATGCAAAGCTATCTGGCGCTGTACGCCCAGAGGTTTGTTGATGCAACCATGTCAGAGGGCAACGTCAGCTACTTAGAGCTTACGCCACTTGTTTTGTCTGTGCCATTTCTTGTGGCGGCTTTTGGAATAGTTCTTTTCATCCTGATCATCCAGATCTCCAAGATGATGAACAGATCCATAACAGAGCCGGTACTTAAGCTGGCGTCCTCCTCAAGGAAGATCGCTGCCAACGACTTTTTTATAGAAGATGTAGAAGTTCAGAACCAGGATGAAATCGGCGATCTGGTAACGGCTTTTAACAAGATGAAGTTTGCAACCGGAGAGTACATCAAGGCTCTTGAGGAAAAGAGAGAAGCCCTGGATCAGCTTCATGCCCAGGAGCTTGAGACTTTGGAGATTGAAAAACAGCTTGAGACCATGAAACTTGAGCTTCTAAAGAGCCAGATCAATCCACATTTTCTTTTCAACACCCTAAATGTCATTGCGGGAATGGCAAACCTTGAGGATGCTGCAACAACTGAGCAGATGATTGAGGCCTTAAGCTCCCTCTTTAGATATAATCTCAAAACCCAGGCAAAAGAGGCGCTTTTGTCCCAGGAACTTAAGGTTTCAAGGGACTACATGTACCTACAGAAGATGAGATTTGGCGGAAGAGTTGAGTTCGAGGTGGACTGCCAGGTGGATGAAAACTCAGTGATCGTGCCTACCTTTACCTTCCAGCCTATTTTGGAAAACGCCATTATCCATGGTATTTCTC
>CAMVJI010000236.1 GCA_947167765.1 uncultured Butyrivibrio sp.
AGTTCTGCTCTCGCTTCGCTCGCCAGAACAAAGTAGTACACCAGACTCGAAAAAACCTCGTCAGGTGATTACTTTTGGCCATAGTAAGCGTTAGCTCCGTGTTTTCTGTAGTAGTGCTTGTCCTGAAGTTCCTGTGGAGCAGGCTTAACTTCTGGATTTATAACCTCGCACCTATATGCCATCTTGGCAACTTCTTCTGTAACTACAGCATTGTGAACTGCCTCATGAGCATCTTTTCCCCAGGTAAAGACTCCATGATTCTTGCAAAGAACTGCTGGTACAGCCACAGGATCTTTTCCCATACGGTTAAATTCATTGACAATGAGATGTCCTGTATTCTCTTCATAAGCAGTCTCGATCTCATCCTTGTTAAGACATCTAACGCAAGGGATCTCTCCGTAGAAGTAGTCAGCATGTGTGGTTCCGTAGCATGGAATGCTCCTGCCTGCCTGAGCCCAGCTGGTTGCATAGGATGAATGTGTGTGAACAACACCTCCCACATCCTTAAATGCCTTATAGATCTCAACGTGAGTTGGTGTATCTGATGATGGGTTGAGCTTACCTTCCACCTTGTTGCCATCAAGGTCCATTACCACCATGTCATCAGGAGTCATGGTGTCGTAGTCAACACCACTTGGCTTGATCACAAAGAGGCCGCTTTCTCTGTCAATCTCGCTGACATTGCCCCAGGTGAAGGTTACAAGGTTATACTTGGGCAAAAGAATATTTGCCTCATATACTTTTTTCTTGAGTTCTTCTAACATTTCATTTTCTCCATAATCATTGTATTAGGTCGCATTATAAAATGCGACCTAATTATTGCTATCTTGTCACCAATAAGGAAGTTCCGCTGTCGCTTCGCTCCCCGGAACTAAGTAGTACACTAAGCTCGAAAAAACCTCGCCAAGTGATTACTTAAAGTGAATCTACTGCTGCTCTCTCTACTGCAAGACCAGCCTTGTAGTCTTCCATAAACTTATCAAATCCCTTTACATCTGCAGGATCCGGATCACAGGTCTCAACCTTACCACCTACAAACACTTTGTTCTTTAAGTAGTTTTCAAGGGTCTCGCCATCTTCCTTCTGGCACATGTATCCTGCAAGGATTGCCTGTCCCCATGGACCGCCCTCTCCTGCTGTCTCCATGAGCTTGATGGATGTATTAAGGGCTGCTGCCATTACTCTGTCACCAACACCCCTGACCTTAAAGAATCCGCCCTGACCAAAGAAGAAATCAGCCTTTACATTTTCTTCCTTCATAAGGATATCGTTACCAACCTTAAGAGCTCCAAGAGCTGTGTAAAGGTGTGTTCTCATGAAGTTTGAAAGGTTGAACTTGTCATCTGGTCTTCTTACAAACAGAGGTCTTCCCTCATTAAAGCCAGTGATGCTCTCACCTGAGAAGTAATTATATGCAAGAAGTCCGCCGCAGTCAGCATCTCCTTCCATTGCCTTTCTGTAAAGTGTTCCGTAAAGAGTATCGTCGTCAACATCCTTACCAATTGCTCCTGCAAACTCTCTGAACAGTCCAACCCATGCGTTAAGATCTGATGTGCAGTTGTTGCAGTGAACCATGGCAACTTCTTCTCCTGAAGGAGTTGTAACAAGGTCAAGCTCTGGATAAGCCTTTGAAAGGCTGTGCTCCAAAACAACCATTGAAAATACTGAAGTTCCAGCTGAGATGTTACCAGTTCTTACGCCTACTGAGTTTGTGGCAACCATTCCTGTTCCAGCATCTCCCTCTGGAGGGCAAACTGCAATGCCGGCCTTAAGTGTTCCTGTTGGATCAAGCTTCTTAGCGCCTTCCTCTGTGAGCTTACCTGCTGATGCACCAGCGGGAAGTGACTTTGGAATGATGTCTCTTATCTTCCATCCAAGGTTCTTACCTGCAATAAGCTCATCAAACTGATCCAGCATCTTTTCGTTGTAGCTGCAAGTTGCAGAATCAATAGGGAACATTCCGGAAGCATCACCAACGCCAAGGACCTTCTCTCCTGTAAGCTGCCAGTGAACGTAGCCTGCGAGAGTTGTGAAGAAGTCGATCTTTGAAACGTGCTCCTCACCATTAAGTATTGCCTGATAAAGGTGAGCGATACTCCATCTCTGTGGGATGTGATATCCAAAAACTTCAGTAAGTTCGTCCGAAGCCTTCTCTGTAATAGTATTTCTCCATGTACGGAATGGAACAAGAAGCTCTCCAGCCTTGTCAAAAGCCATGTAGCCGTGCATCATTGCAGAAAATCCCATAGCTCCTACAGTTGTAAGTTTTTCGCCGTACTGCTTCTCAACGTCAGCAGCAAGCTTTCCGTAGCAATCTCTAAGCCCTTCCCAAACATCGTCTAAGGTGTAGGTCCAGATACCGTTATCCAGTCTGTTCTCCCATCCGTGTGACCCTGACGCGATAGGGTTGTACTCAGCATCTGTGAGCACTGCCTTGATCCTGGTTGAGCCAAACTCAATACCAAGAAAAGTCTTTCCCTCCGCAATAGCCTTTTTTGCATCTCCCATAATAAAACCTCCTTTATTTTTTCCTCTTATATATTGAATCTCTAAGAATTACATCCTCTTCAAACTCATATGTAGCGTTGAAAGCAAGTTTCCCTTCATGGATCATCCTTATCATGTTCTGAGCAGCTTTTTTTCCAAGTTTCTCCTTGGGGTGAGGAATTGATGTAAGCTTAAGCCCGTTAACACCGTTCCTTGCTATATCAGAATCATCCATGCCCACAATGGACATCTCCTCCGGAACCTTGATCCCGCTATCCTCAAGAGCTTCTATCACTATGCCAGCCACCTGGTCGTTATAGCAAAAGACTGCGCTGCACTCCTTAAGTCTCTCCATGGTCCTTGAAAGAGCTCTTTTCCCATCCTTGATGTCAATGGTATCGATCCAGTTGACATGGTCATAGGAAAATGGAAGTCCCGCCTCCATGATGGCCTTAAGGTAACCTCTGTATCTCTCACGGCCCTGGCCGTCATCCAGCTTAAGAACGCATCCGATATTCTCATGGCCTGCATCAATAAGGGCCTTCACTGCCTTGTAAGCACACTCCGCATCGTTAAGCGAAACATGGGGAAGTGTCAGCTCCGGATAGAAGCTGTTTATCAGAAGGATCTTGACCCCCTTGTTCTGGAGCTTCCTGTACAGGTCCATATTGGGACTTGGAAGAGCGCTCTTAACCGGCTCCATGATAATACCCGCAACATCGCTCCTGCTTAATATGTCAGTAAGGATCTGCCTCTCTTTTCCCACAGTGTTGTTTGAAAAAGAAAGAAGCATGGAATAACCCTTTTCACTTAAGGTACTCTCTATGCCCCTGATGGTACTGGGAAAGATGTAGTCATCAACATAAGTTGTGACAACTGCGATCACGTTCCTCTCCCCTTCAGCAGCTCTCTGGTCCGATACGAAAGTACCACTTCCCTGTCTGGTCTCCACAAGACCGTCATCCACAAGCTTTGAAATAGCATGCCTTACCGTCTGTCGACTCAGCCCAAAGGTCTCGCACAGTTCATTTTCCGAAGGGATCTTTTCCCCAGGCGAGAGCTTACCTGTATCAATTTTTTCTGTTAACCATTTAATAACCTGTTTGTATTTAGACACTTTTTCACCCTAAAAATTCTGCTTATTTACTGCTATTTCAGCATAAAATTTCCCGCACCACATGTCAATGAACACAATGTACAATTTATCCAAGTTGTATATGTACAAGTTTGCCTAAACAAG
>CAMVJI010000237.1 GCA_947167765.1 uncultured Butyrivibrio sp.
GAAAATGTCTTCTTTTTTCCAAAACTCTTCAATCTTCTTTTCTCTGCCGACAAAATTCATATCGGTATCGACTTTGTTATACATTTTGAGCTCCTTTCATCACATAAAAAGCCCCGTCCTTGTAAAAAGGACGAGGCCAATAATATACACTCGTTATACCACCCATTTACATACGCGCCGGAATATCCGGTTGAATACGCTTCCCGTTAACGTGGGGACTCACGGCAAAAACCTACTTGTCAGTTCAGTTTTGCAGCTCGGAAGTGATTTTCGAATAGCAACTACTTGTACCTGCTCGCACCAAATGCAGGCTCTCTGCAAACTTTCGATTACTACCTACTGTCTTCGTCACAGCTTTTCTATTTATAATGCACACATTCTACTACTAATTATTGAAACTTGCAAGAACTAATTCGCTAAAATGTACGGCTCAGACGGACTTCTTTATCCAGGCTTCAAACTCCTCATCGGTACATTTTACGAAATGGCTGCCCTCAACAAGGTGCTCTGTACCCTTTGTGTAGTCAATTCCTGAGGTCTTGTAGTCGTAGTTTATGGCTTCACGGTTCTTTTCAAGCTCCGGATTAGGGATTGGGATCGCAGACAAAAGAGATTTCGTATAGGGATGGATAGGATTTGAAAAGATCTCTTCCGTTGTTCCCGTCTCAAGTAAATGTCCAAGGTGCAAAACTCCGATCCTGTCAGAGATGTACTTAACCATTGAAAGATCGTGGGCGATGAAAAGGTATGCTGTTCCAAGCTCTGCCTGAATGTCCTTCATAAGGTTTACAACCTGAGCCTGAATGGAAACGTCCAGGGCTGAAATACACTCATCCGCAATAACAAGCTTGGGATTGAGGATAAGGGCTCTTGCAATTCCTACTCTCTGACGCTGTCCGCCGGAGAACTGATGGGGATATCTGTCAGCGTGTTCCTTGGCAAGTCCTACCTTTTCAAGGATAGCCTCAACGCGCTGGTCCCTCTCAGCCTTGCTGTTATAGAAGTGATGAACATCAAGGGCTTCTCCAATGATGTCTTTTATCTTTTTTCTGGGATTAAGGGAAGCCATTGGGTCCTGGAAGATCATCTGCATCTGAATGCGAAGCTTTTCCTTCACATCTCTGCTCATCTTGCCAGATATATCCATTCCGCAGAAGTTTATGGTTCCTTCCGTTGGGTCATAGAGCCTTATGATGCTCCTTCCTATTGTGGACTTACCTGAGCCAGACTCTCCAACAAGGCCGTAAGTCTCACCAGGATATACCTTAAAGCTCACATCATCTACTGCCTTAACTGTATATGTCTTGCTGACAGGGAAATACTGCTTAAGTCCCTTTACCTCCAAAAGAGGCTCTGCATTATAATTTGCTGTCATTAACACCTGCCTCCTTCTTCATTCTCTCAATTCTTGCCTTAAGCTCTTTTGGCATCTCTACCTTAGGTGCTCTTGGGTCAAGGAGCCAAGTGGCTGCCCAGTGGGTCTCAGAAATCTGGAACATTGGAGGTTCAAGCTTGTCGTCAATCTCCAGTGCATAAGCATTTCTAGGTGCAAATGCATCTCCCTCCTTCTCGTGGAGAAGGTTTGGAGGTGAACCAGGGATTGTGTAGAGCCTGTCGTCGTCTGTTCCAAGGTCAGGCATTGCTGACAAAAGTCCCCAGGTGTATGGGTGCTTTGGCTCATAGAAGATCTCGTTTATGTTGCCGACCTCAACGATCTTTCCTGCGTACATAACATTTACGTAATCTGCAACCTTAGCCACAACGCCCAGGTCATGGGTTATGTAGATTACCGCAATGTCTCTCTCCTTCTGAACCTTTTTGATAAGCTCAAGGATCTTGGCCTGAATGTTAACATCAAGGGCCGTTGTTGGCTCGTCGCAGATAAGAAGGTCAGGGTTACAGGAAAGAGCTATAGCAATGACAACTCTCTGCCTCATTCCGCCTGAGAGCTGGTGTGGATATTGCTTCATTCTCTTTTCCGCATCCTCTATACCAACCTCCTTAAGAAGGTTTACTGCCCTGTTATAGGCGTCCTTTTTGTCGATCTTGTAATGCCAGATCATACCTTCCATGATCTGCTTACCAATGGTCATGGTAGGGTCAAGACTGGTCATTGGATCCTGGAACACCATGGCGATCCTTCGGCCATTGATGTGCTTTCTGATCCACTTCTTGTCCATCTTAAGGATATCTGCTTCTTTCCACTGCGCATTAGCGTCGTTTTCCGGGTTGTAGTCGATTCCGCCTACGTTATCGCGATATCTGTAGATGATCTCTCCGCTGTTTACAACTGCGTTCTTGGCAAGAATTCCCATTGCTGCACGCATTGTAACTGACTTACCAGAGCCGGACTCACCAACTATGGCAACAGTCTCGCCCTGATAGAGATCTATATTGACTCCTCTGATGGCATGTACCTTACCGGCAGTTGTCTCAAATGTGATGTCAAGGTTTTTGACATCCAGTATTTTTTCACGTAATTTCTTTTCTTCACTCATCTGGTCTTACATCTCCTTAAGCTTGGGATCCAGGGCCTCTCTAAGACCGTCTGCCACCAGGTTAAAGCTCAGCATCAGAAGCGCCATAACCACAATTGGTGGAATTATCTGATAAGGGTGCGTTGTAAAGCTGTTGAAGCCTTCTGAAATAAGGGAGCCAAGTGAACATCTTGGTACCGGAATTCCAAGTCCAACAAAGGACAGGAAAGCTTCGGTGAAGATCGCTGTAGGAATAGAGAACATAACCTGGGTTATGATAGGTCCAATGATATTAGGAAGGACCTCGCTGAAGATAATGTGCATGCTTCCAGCGCCCAGTGTTCTTGATGCAAGGACGAATTCCTGCTCCTTTAATTTAAGCATCTCAGCTCTTGCAATCCTGCTCATTCCCACCCATTCTGTCAGCATCAAAGCCACGATGATGGTCAGCATACCTGGCTTAAACACCAAAAGAAGAAGGGTTACGATAACAAGCCTTGGGATACCGTTGGCAATCTCTAAGATCCTCTGCATCACCATATCCACTTTTCCGCCAAAATATCCGGAAATAAGGCCGTAGCTCATACCGATGATCATGTCGATGATAGCCGCAGCAACTGCGATGATAAGTGATACCTGCGCTCCAGACCAGGTTCTTGTCCAGATGTCTCGTCCAAAGTTGTCACTTCCAAACCAGTAGAAGGTATCAGGAAGCTTATTCTCAAAATAGAGGTTAACAGTCTTGGTTCCTTTGGTGGTTGCGATGTTTTCGTGACCATCAAAAAAGCCCGTGTACTCTATAAGAGGAATTCTCGGTGCAAGATTCTTTTGAGACAGATCCTGCCCCGAGTATGTGTAGCTGTTCATTGAAGGTCCCACAAAGGCAAAGAAAGTGATCACAAGCACGAAGATAAGTCCAAATACTGCGCTCTTTTTCTTTCTAAACCTTGCAATAACCTCTTTCCAAAAGCTCTGGGAAGCAAAGTTTGAATCCACAAGGATGTCTTTATCGTTCCCTTTAAGTTTAAAATCCGCATCTGTAGGCACGTAGGGCTCTTTTGCAAGTACTGCTGCTGTCTCTGCCATATCAGTCTCCCTCCTTTGCCACACGAATTCTTGGATCGATGATGCCGTAGAGGATATCCACTACCAGCATGATCCCGATGTACATTGCTGAATATATAAAGCTAAGGGCTATAACCACGTTATAGTCGTTAGACTGGATTGCGTTTACAAGAAGTGACCC
>CAMVJI010000238.1 GCA_947167765.1 uncultured Butyrivibrio sp.
TGGATGAAGAAGACCATGTTTTCTATTATCTGACAGTGACCTTTGGAATTGACACTTATGAGGCGTACCTTAAGTGGTGCACCAAGGCAAAAAAGCTTCTTAAAAAGGCTTCAGTAGAATAGCAATTATGTTAGTCAGTATGAGTGGGCAGGTACTGACTCTACTCTCCGTAGGTACAATAGTCTGTTATCCCATATTACAATCTGTGCATGGAGGTAAGGAAAAATGAATCAATATGTTACAGGCACAGTAATTAAGCAGCTTAGGGAAAAGAATAAGATGACACAGCTTCAGCTGGCGGAAAAACTTGGAGTTAGTGATAAGACAGTATCAAAGTGGGAAACAGCTAAAGGTTATCCTGACATTACGCTTTTAGAACCGATAGCAGAAGCATTCAGAATTTCGGTAACTGAGCTTATATCCGGAAATACTATTCATAACGAAAACATATCTGCAAATATGCTTAGATCGAAGTTCTATGTCTGCCCGATTTGCGGAAACGTCATACACAGCATGGGAGAAGCGGCTATCCATTGCCATGGCATCCAGCTTACACCGCTAGAGGCAGAACCTATAGATGAGAAGCACATGATACTTATCGAACGCATAGAGGATGAGTACTATGTGCGTATTGATCACAGTATGACGAAGGAGCATTACATTTCATTTGTGGCTGCGGCTTCATCAGATGGGATACAAATGGTGAAGTTCTATCCGGAAGGCAGTGCAGAAGCCAGGTTTAAGATGAACGGTGTCAGAAAGATTTTCTTTTACTGTAATCGTGATGGGTTATTTACAGTTGATCCTGTAGTGAAACTGAATAAGTAAATCCGTGCAAAACAGTCCAAATTTAGTGTATTTCGTGGAAATGACTCTTCGTAGTGATAAGTTGGTGATCAGGAGGACGTGGGAAGATGCAAGATACAATAATTAAGAATGCTGTCGAATACATCAATGAGCTATTTGGCGGCAATTCTGACGGGCATGATGCACTGCACACACTTCGGGTATACAAGAATATGAAGCTAATTGCGCAGTCATATCCTGAAGCTGACCTTTTCATCATGTCATTATCTGCACTATTACATGATGCAGATGATCACAAACTTTTTAAAACTGAGAACAATGCCAATGCCAGATTTTTTCTCGCCAAGAATGATGTGCCAGAAGAATCTATAGAACAAATATGTGAGATCATAAATGGCGTTTCTTTTAGCAAAAACAGGGGGAAGACGCCTGAAACACTTGAAGGGAAGATCGTGCAGGATGCAGACAGGCTTGATGCTATAGGCGCAAGAGGCATTGCCAGAACCTTCGCGTATGGAGGGAAAGTAGGAAGATCACTTGATGACTCGGTGCAGCATTTTTACGATAAGCTGCTATTACTGAAGGATGAGATGAACACTGATGCTGCCAAGGAAATTGCAAAGGCAAGGCACGAATACATGGAAGGATTTTTAAAAGAATATTATGAAGAGAGCAGATGGGACTAAGGATTTTTGCATAGAAAAGAATTATAGAAACAATGAAGTTCTTAGAGCATCTTTTAACAGACTGGCTGAAAAGACTTTTGGGCTTAACTTCGAAAACTGGTATAGAAATGGATTTTGGAAGGACAACTATATCCCATATTCTGTGGTGATAGATGGAGAGGTGGTTTCAAATGTCTCAGTTAACGCCTGCAATATGAACTATAAGGGCCAAATTGTTAAGCTGATACAGCTTGGAACGATCATGACAGATGATGACTACAGAGGGAATGGGTATGCCAGAGTCTTGATGGAAGAGGTATTAAAAGACTATGACGGAAAAGTTGATGGAATCTACCTCTTTGCCAATGATTCTGTACTTGAGTTCTATCCAAAATTTGGGTTTAAAGAAGCAAAAGAATATCAGTATTCAAAAGAAGTGATAATATCTGGCGAATGCACTGCACAAAATGTACCGCTGAGGGATAAGATTGATTTCGACAGGACTGTAGAGATTTTAGATACAAAAAAACAGAACGCTCAGCTTTATATGGTCGATAATTCCGGACTGTATATGTTCTATCTGTCGCAGTTCATGACGGAGAACCTGTTCTATATCAAGGAGTGCAACAGCTACGCCATTGCTGAAGTGGAGGATGACACACTGATCTTACACGCCATCATTGGTGCTGGGGCAGTAGATGAGGTTATCAGGGCATTTGGATCGCAGGTAAAGAAAGCTGTTCTTTGCTTTACACCTAAGGATACCAGTGGCTTTGAAAAGAGCGTGCTTCATGAGGAAGACACTACCTTCTTCGTGCAAGGGAAATTCTTTGAGGACAGCCGCGACGATGAATACATGATGCAGGCAATAACGCATGCGTGATCCATGCTAAAAAAGTGTAAAACAGGCCTTTAAGGTCATGGTAAATATGCTTACAGACAATGGAGAAATCCATCAGAAACATATGATGCTATGATATTCGTATCAAAGGCGCATCCAACAAAATCGAGGCCCAGAACAGGAGATACACTATGAAATTAACTAAACTTGGTATATGTGGAATTATCAGTCTGCTGTCATATACGGCGATGGTTGTGTTTTCGCCTCTTGTCTATCCGGGGTATGACTGGCTCAGCATGGCGGTAAGCGATCTAACTGCTGTTGGAGCTCCATCGGCGGAGCTTGCCGGGCAGCTTAATGCCTTGTATGGACCATGCGGACTGGTTTCTATTATGGCTGTCTGCGTGGCATCTCAGAATCTTAAGACTAAGATTTTGAGGCTGGGAATATATTTCTTTGCTGCTATGGAATGGATCTCGGATGTTGGTTATAAGCTCTTTCCATGGGTGGCAGATGCTGATAGTAGTCACCCGCAGAACGTGATGCACCTTATAGTGACTGCACTTGTGGTGATCTTTTCACTGACGGCGCTGATCCTGTCAATAATTGGAGCAAAAAAAGAAGGGATGAAATCTCTTTTTATCTGGGCATGTGTGTGCCTTGCTGCAATGCTGCTTGGACCTATCGGAACAGGAATCATGCCAAAGGCAGTATTCGGGCTATTTGAGAGATTCAGCACCTTTTCGGCAGTAACCTTCAATGCAGTGCTGGGAACGTTTTTGCTACTTGGAAGATTTGGAAAGAACTTTGACTAAGCAGCTCCCAAAAAGCATAATGCTCATAATAAATTTTGCTTTGAGTAAACTGTTTGATTTCCTTCCCGGCAAGGGAATAAACATGTTTATGAAGAAAATGATGAAGTGCTAGGTTGTATATTTGCGCTTTGTAAAATTTCCGGAAGCAAAGAAGAAATATACATTAATGAGATGGCGGTACTTCCCGAACGACAAGGGCGTGGAATAGGTAAACAACTATTAAATGCGGTCAAAAATTACAGTAAAGAAAAAGGACTTGCAGGCATTGTTCTTTATACAAGCGAGTATGCACCAGCGACTAAGTTTTACGAAAAGAACGGATTTAAGTTATCAAATGGAACAGTATGTATTGCGAATGCAATCACGATAGGGAAACTTAAAATCTGGTCTTAAATTGCTGGAGGCTATGGAACAACGCCGAGGGGTGATAAGCCTTTTACCATACATCCTTACGCATACGCTTGAGGGTGGAAGATGGATACATGGGGATAGATATTTGTTTTCCACTGAAATGAATTTGAATAGGCTCAAACCTTTAGAAATAATTGATATACTTAATGCTAAAAGGAGAATGCTAGTATGGA
>CAMVJI010000239.1 GCA_947167765.1 uncultured Butyrivibrio sp.
TCCAAGTTCTCTGTACATCCTGGCATAGAACTCTGCTCCTTTCTCGGAGACATAGTTCTCACTGGCACTATCTCCTGCATCCTTAAGAGACGATCCTACTATCTGCTTTACTTTTCCGTTGTGGATATCGATACATGGTCTAAAACGCATATAACTTCCTCCAAAAAAGCGGTCTTCACAATCCTGTGGAAGACCGCTCATCTAAGGTTTCAAGCCAAAACATCTGACATATCGTACATTCCAGGGCCTTTTCCAGCCAGGAATTTAGCGGCTTCAATAGCTCCTTTTCCAAAGATCGCTCTTGAATAAGCTCTGTGGGAAAGTGTAACCACTTCGTCCTGTCCAGCGAATATAACATCGTGGTCACCAACGATGGTTCCGCCTCTTACTGCTGAGATACCAATCTCCTTAACAGGGCGCTTCTCTCGTCTTGTGCTTCTGTCATAAACATAGTCATACTCACCAGCAAGTGACTCATTGATGCTGTCTGCAAGGGCAATAGCTGTTCCTGAAGGTGCATCAAGCTTCTGGTTGTGGTGTTTTTCTACAATCTCGATGTCAAAGCCTGCAGCTGCAAATATTGGAGATACCTCTTTAAGCACCTTTAAAAGAGCATTTACCCCAACTGACATGTTGGCTGACTTAAGGATAGCTACCTTATTAGAAGTCTCTTTTACCTTAGAAAGCTGATCCTCTGAAAGACCTGTTGAGCAAAGAACTACAGGAATCCCCTTACCTGCGCAGTGGTCAAGAAGCCCATCTACAGCAGCAGCATTTGAAAAATCTACGATAACATCAGCATCTACATTGCACTCTGCAAGAGTTTTGAACACTGGAAAAGAGTATGTGCTCTCGCCAAATGCGTCTATCCCTGCAACAATTTCTATAGCATCATCAGCTGCAACCAGGTCAGCAATTACGTGACCCATTCGTCCGTTACAGCCGTGCATTATCATTTTAACCATCACTTAACCTCCAGTCCGTAGCGGATCATTTCTTCGCGAAGGTGAGCCTTGTTTGCATCCTCCATCTCTGTAAGAGGAAGGCGAAGTGGACCAGCCTCAAATCCGATCATGTTGAGCGCTGCCTTAACAGGGATAGGGTTAACCTCTGAGAAAAGAGCCTTTACAAGAGGATAAGCCTTGAACTGAAGTTCTCTTGCTGTAGCATAGTCACCATCAAGGCACTTTTTACATATCTCGTGAGTCTGTCTTGGAGCTACATTTGAAAGAACTGAGATAACGCCAAGGCCGCCAACTGACATGATAGGTACGATCTGATCGTCATCACCAGAGTAAAGATCGATGCAGCCCTCTGCAAGAGACATCATCTTGATCGTCTGTGAAATATTACCTGTAGCATCCTTGATACCAACAATGTTCTTATGATCCTTAGCAAGCTTAACTGCAGTCTCAGGAAGGATGTTGCAGCCAGTTCTTGAAGGTACGTTGTAAAGAATGATAGGAATATTTATTGCCTTGGCAATAGCTGAGAAGTGTGCATACAGACCACCCTGTGTAGCCTTGTTGTAGTATGGAGTTACGGAAAGCACTGCATCAGCGCCGTACTCCTCTGCCTCTTTTGAAAGCTGGATTGCTGTCTCTGTGCAGTTAGAGCCTGTTCCTGCGATTACAGGAATTCTCTTTGCAACCTTATCTATACAGAACTTAACAACGTCCATGTGCTCTTTTTCTGACATTGTAGCTGCCTCGCCTGTTGTACCACAGACGATTATGGCATCTGTTCCGTTCTCAATCTGAAATTCAATGAGCCTTGCGAACTCATCGTAATTAACCTCACCATTTGCCTTAAATGGAGTTGCGATCGCAACACCTGCGCCTTTAAAAACTGCCATATTTTCCTCCTCGTATCAAACTTCAATTACATAAAAAATAGCTCAAATCACAATAGAGATGAGCTAATAAAATTCTTCCTAACGTAGAACCCTGTAAAGAATCTGTGATAGCTCCCCATCTTGCGATGACAGTCATACAGCTGTTCGCTGCATGCCCAAGCACCTGCCTTCAGCCAGGCTAGGCCTTTCGGCATATTTACCTTTTGCAATGCTTCTTCTGCTGCTGTGCATCCACAAAGCTACTTATTAAATATGCAACCTCTATCTAATTCGTTTTTTGTTGTTTTAAATACTACCTCACCAGATTACCCCTGTCAAGGCACTAGCACTTTTTACCATGAAGTAGTCATTATAACCCTTCCGGAAAAGAGATATCATTTTATCAAATTTTTGGTTGAACAACATAAAGGTGCGTGTTATACTCAGTTAGTTTGAAATTAGTTGAAGTTTTTTCTACATATTATAAGAGGTAAAAGATTTATGAAACAAACTAGAAATGATGTTAGAAACGTAGCTATTATCGCCCACGTTGACCATGGTAAGACTACACTGGTTGACGGACTTCTTCGTCAGAGCGGTGTTTTCCGTGATGGTCAGGAAGTTGTAGAGCGTGTTATGGATTCCGGCGATATTGAAAAAGAGCGTGGAATCACCATCATGTCTAAGAATACTGCTATTACATATAAGGATATCAAGATCAACATCATCGACACTCCAGGCCACGCAGATTTCGGCGGAGAGGTTGAGCGTGTTCTTAAAATGGTTAACGGCGTTATCCTCGTTGTTGATGCCTTCGAAGGCCCTATGCCACAGACCAAGTTCGTTCTTGGTAAGGCAATGGATCTTGGTCTTCCAGTTATTGTCTGCATCAACAAAATCGATCGTCCTGAGGCAAGACCTAACGATGTAATTGATGAAGTTTTAGAGCTTCTTATGGACCTTGGCGCAGATGACAAGCAGCTTGACTGCCCATTTGTATTTGCATCTGCCAAGGCTGGTACATCTTCTCTTTCACTTGATGAAGCTGGTACAGATATGAAGCCTCTTCTCGATACCATCATCAACTACATTCCTGCTCCTGTTGGAGATCCAGATTCCAGCACACAGGTACTTATCAGCACTATCGACTACAACGAATACGTTGGACGTATCGGTGTAGGTAAGGTAGATAACGGTGTTGTTAAGGTCAACCAGGAAGTTGTTGTTGTTAACCACCACGAACCAGAGAGACGCATTAAGACCAAGATCGGTAAACTCTATGAGTACGACGGACTTGGAAGAGTTGAGGTTCAGGAGGCAAGAATTGGTTCTATCGTAGCTATTTCCGGTATCGAAGATCTCAAGATCGGTGATACTCTCTGCTCAGTAGACAATCAGGTTGCAATTCCTTTCCAGAAGATCTCCGAGCCTACTATTTCAATGAACTTCATCGTTAACGATTCACCTCTTGCAGGTCAGGAAGGTAAGTATGTAACATCAAGACACCTTCGTGACAGGCTTTACAGAGAGCTGAACACAGACGTATCTCTTCGTGTTGAGGATACAGACACAACAGAGACCTTCAAGGTTTCAGGACGTGGTGAGCTTCACCTTTCAGTTCTCATCGAGACAATGCGTCGTGAAGGTTTTGAGTTTGCTGTCAGCAAGGCTGAGGTTATCTACCACACAGACGAAAATGGTCATAAGCTTGAGCCTATGGAGAAATGCTACATCGATGTTCCTGATGAGTTCTCAGGAAGCGTTATCCAGAAGCTTGGCGAGCGTAAGGGCGAGCTTGTAAACATGGGCGCTGGTAACGGCGGAT
>CAMVJI010000240.1 GCA_947167765.1 uncultured Butyrivibrio sp.
TTGACTATACTCCTGTATTTGGAGATCCTATCGATCTTCAGAGATTTGCTGAGATAGGAAAAAAAGGCGTTCTCGCCCTTATGTGCGATTCTACTAACGCTGAGAGACCAGGATTTACCGCATCTGAGAAGACTGTGGGAAGAGTTCTTGATTCCCTCTTTGAGGAGCATGAAAACTCAAGGATCATTGTTGCGACCTTCGCATCAAACGTTGACCGTGTTCAGCAGATCATCAACACTGCCCACAAATGCGGCAGGAAGGTTGTGGTTGAGGGCAGAAGTATGGTCAGCATTATTGACATTGCCCAGAAGCTTGAATGCATCCAGATACCAGACAACACACTTGTTGATATAGATCAGATCAAAAATTACCCTGAGAACAAGACTGTTATCATAACAACAGGAAGCCAGGGTGAGAGTATGGCTGCCCTTAGCAGAATGGCCAGCGGACAGCACAGAAAGATCAGTATTGGCGTTGGCGATACAGTTATCTTCTCATCTCATCCTATTCCAGGTAATGAGAAGTCTGTTACAAACATCATCAACGAACTTCAGATGAAGGGCGCAGAGGTTATCTTCCAGGATGTACATGTTTCAGGACATGCCTGTCAGGAGGATATCAAGCTTATCTACACACTGGTTAAGCCTAAATATTCAGTGCCTGTCCATGGAGAGTACAGACACCTTATTGCTCAGAGCAGGATCGCAAGAGAACTTGGAATGGACAAGGACAATATCTTTATCCTTCATTCCGGAGAGGTACTTGAGCTTGATGAAAACGGCGCTAAGGTTGCTGGAAAAGTCCCTGTTGGAGCTATTTTGGTGGATGGTCTTGGCGTTGGAGATGTGGGAAATGTTGTTCTTAGAGACAGACAACATCTTGCAGAAGACGGTATAGTTATAGTAGTATTTGGTATCGACAAGGCAAGCTGTCAGATCGTATCAGGACCAAGTATTGTGTCCAGAGGCTTTGTATATGTCAGGGAATCTGATAAACTCATTGATGACGCGACAGACCTTGTATATGATGACGTTACAGAGGCCCTTGAGAAAGGGATCACAGATTGGGCTAAGCTTAAAAATATCGTAAAGGATGCCCTTAGTGATTACATCTGGAAGAAGACAAAGAGAAGACCTATGATAATGCCTATTATCATGGACACCAACTTCTGATGTCTTTTGAGGAGACTTATTTATGAGCGCAAAAAAAATAATACTGGGGTTACTTGATACCGCAGTAAAGGTAGCATTTGTCATTGTGGTGGCGATGCTCATCTCAAAATATGCCAAGGTTGCATATAACTATGGCTATCACATTTTTAACCAGACAGCCGTATCATCTGGCACAGGAAGGACAGTTACATTTACTGTAGAAAGTGGCGATTCAGCAGATACCATAGCAGAGAACCTTTTGGGAGTTGGACTTATTACAGACAAAAATCTCTTTAAGCTTCAGGAGAGATTCTCTGAGTACCACGGAATGGAGCAGTCAGGAACATACGAGCTTAGCACATCGATGACTCCTGAAGAGATGCTTTCCATAATGTCAGGTGGACAGAAATCTGACGATGCAGAAGCTGGTAGTGATACGCAGACTGAGGCTGAGCCAGAGATAGAAACACAGACAGAGGCGCAGCCAGAACCCGCTGAGGAACCAGACAATGGCTGATCAGGACAGGATTACAACTTTTATCAATTCTCTTGACAGAGGGAATGCTCCATATCTCGATGATGTTGAGAGAGAGGCAATAGCTGGAGAAGTGCCTATTATCCGCAAGGATACACAGACACTTCTTAAATTTTTAATGGCGCAGAACAGACCTGTAAACATCCTGGAGGTCGGCTGCGCTGTTGGCTTTTCAGCTCTTTTAATGGCCGAGTACTCAGGTGATGATACCAAGATCACCACCATTGAGAAGTACGAAAAGAGAATTCCCGTAGCAAGAGCCAATTTTGAAAAATATGATCATGGGAAAAAGATAACCCTCCTTGAGGGAGATGCTATGGACATCTTAAAAACTCTTGCTCCAGGTTATGATTTTATATTTATGGATGCGGCAAAGGGGCAGTATATAAATTTCCTGCCTGAGTGCCTGAGGGTCCTTAATAAGGGAGGACTCCTTGTATCAGACAACGTACTGCAGGACGGAGATGTTTTTGAATCAAGGTTTGCGGTAACAAGGAGAAACAGGACCATACATGCAAGAATGAGGGATTACCTCTATGAGCTGACCCACAACGATCAGCTAAATACAGTGATACTTACAGTTGGAGATGGCATGAGCCTCTCTGTAAAGCTTTAAATAATGAGGAACGAGCTATGAAAAAACCCGAGCTACTTATACCTGCCAGCAGTCTTGAAGTCTTAAAGACGGCGGTAATGTTTGGCGCAGATGCTGTTTATATTGGAGGCGATGCCTTTGGACTGAGGGCCAAAGCCAAGAACTTCAGCAAGGAAGAAATGAAGGAGGGCATTGAATTTGCCCATGAGCATGGCGTTCATGTTCATGTCACAGTAAATATCCTTGCTCACAACTATGATCTTGACGGAGTTGAGACTTACCTTCATGAGCTTAAAGAGCTAAAACCAGATGCTCTTATAATCGCCGATCCTGGCATCTTTATGAAGGCCAGAAGGATCTGCCCTGAAATAGATATCCATGTATCAACCCAGGCCAACAACACAAACTATGAGACCTACAATTTCTGGCATGATCTTGGAGCCAAGAGAGTTGTTGCAGCAAGAGAGCTTTCAATGGCAGAGATCAAGGAGATAAAGCAGAGGATTCCTGAAGACCTTGAAATGGAGAGCTTCATTCACGGAGCTATGTGCATTTCATACTCAGGAAGGTGTCTTTTGTCCAATTACTTCACAGGCCGTGATGCAAACCACGGAGCCTGCACACACCCATGCAGATGGAAGTATGCTGTTGTTGAGGAAAAGAGACCTGGCGAGTATCTGCCAGTTTATGAAAATGAGCGTGGAACATATATCTTTAACTCAAAGGATCTTTGCATGATCGAGCACATCCCTGAGCTTGTGGATGCAGGCGTTGACAGTTGCAAGATCGAGGGAAGGATGAAGACAGCTCTTTACGTTGCAACTGTTGCAAGGACCTATAGAAAAGCCATTGACGATTTCTTTGAATCTGAGGAAAAGTACAGACAGAACATGCCCTGGTACCTTGATCAGATATCAAAGTGCACCTATCGCCAGTTCACAACGGGCTTTTATTTTGGCAAGCCCAGCGATGAGATGCAGATTTATGACAACAACACATATGTGAGCGAATATATCTATCTTGGAATTGTGTATGACATCGATGAGAGAGGCTTTGCCAAGATCGAACAGAGAAACAAGTTCAGTGTAGGGGATGAGATTGAGATCATGAAGCCCGACGGAACAGATGTAAAGGTTCGTGTAAATGGTATGTACACTGAGGATGGAACAGCTGTAGAGTCATGTCCACACTCCAAGGAGATCATCTATCTTGATCTGTCTGAGCGTCCAAGCCGCTACGATATTTTGAGAGTTAGTGCAGAGGCATAAAAGTAATATCAAAAAATACTTCAAGTTTTTGGATTATTATTGTAATATGTATG
>CAMVJI010000241.1 GCA_947167765.1 uncultured Butyrivibrio sp.
CAGCCTTAAGCTCGCTTATATCCTTTTTAAGCTCTTCAAAGCCATTATCCTCATATAGTCCTTCCACATACTTCTTAAGACCAAGAAGTCCCTCTGAATGGATGTCAGCATTTGACAAGCATTTATAGATAGCGCCAATACTCTTTATGTAATCATTTATCTCTTCAAGCCTGTGAACAAGATCCCAGACTCCTGGCTCGTGGTCGTTGTCGTGCTTGTAGCTGCCATACTCTTTTAAAAAGTTAACCTTATCAAGAAGGCCAAGAAGCTCTTCCCTCATGGCCTTGTTCTTATAAATATCATCAAAAACATCGCTTCTGTAGCGGGCATTTGCCGGGTCAGAGGTGACCATCTTCATGACATTAGAAATGTATACCTGCTCATTCTTTTCCCTGGAAAGCTTTAAAAGAACGCTGTCCATGCCGATGTCGTGGACTGCAAGGTCAGTTAACTTCCTGTAGGGCAGGCTCTGATCTGGAAATAACAGGCTGTATTTGCTGGACATATGAATCTCCTTTGTTTTTGATTTTCATCTGGTAAAAAAAATCTGGCATGACAATAAAATCATGCCAGAAATAAACTCTTTTTACTATCTTTACTTGAGGTTAACCTTCTGGTCCTGTCCTCTTAAAGTTACTATCATGCCAAGTGTATCAATGTGCTTGGCTTCACTTTCGCTGATCTGCGTAAGAACTACCACGCTCTCATGAGCCCTTGATTCGATTGTTCCTGAATATGAGGACAAGTCATTGGGCAGGAATGTAACTGAAGAGTATCCAATATTATTGCCGTTTAGTATTATCTGGAACAAAAGATTAAGAGGAATCATGTTAACAGACTTATCAGTGTCAGTTCCGTTGTAGAGATCAAATCTCAAAACTAAGAGCTTTTTGTTCTTGTCTGCATTTACAACATAACTCTTGGAGCTCTCCGGATAAGTGTTGGTAACAGCGTAGCCCTGGTATGACAAGAAAATACCTGGTGTAATTTCCTGAGACTGATCTGATGACAATACCATGGCATCAGGATCTGAAAAAGCTTCTGAGCTTTCAGGTTCTTCTGTACCTTCGGCTACCTGAGTGTTTTCGCCATTTTCTAAGCTTTCAGTATCTGTGCCCTCCTGAAGGTCTTCTCCAGTTAACACCTGGTCCTCTTCTGGCTCAGGCTGTGGCAGGGGTTGTACCGGTGTCTGCTGCACAGGAGTTTGCGCCGCAGGAGTCTGCTCAGCTGACTCAGCTGCCTTTTCTGCTTCTTCCCTGGCTTTCTTTTGACGCTGCTTTTCAATTTCAGCTGCATCAACGTAGATGAGCCTCTCCTGTCCGTTATTAGAGTATCTCATTAAAAGACCTGCAGCATACTCTACGGTCTGTTTATACTGTTCTTCTGTAAGATCTGGAAATTTCTCTCCGCAGCCAACAAGCGATAAGCTCAAGCTGATTATTAATGCGGCTGAAAAAAATCTTTTTCCCCTCATACATGCATCCTCACTTATAGACTATTTTGTCTCAAGTTCAAAATAAAATTCTACGCCATTGTCATAATTGATGACGCCATAGGCCTGTCCCATACCCTCCATGATGGCCTTAACGATGGAAAGCCCAACGCCGCTACCACCATATTGTCTGGTTCTTGCCTTATCAACCTTGTAGAACTTGTCCCAGATAAGAGGAAGGCTTTCTTCAGGGATTGGTGTTCCAGTGTTAAACACTGAAATCCTGACGTGATTTTCCTTGCGGACAAGCTTTATCTCTACAATCCTTTCACCAGCAATGTGGTTTAGGGCATTGCTGTAATAATTCTGGAGGACTTCTTCTATTTTAAATTCGTCTCCCCATACAAATATCGGCGGATAATCGTCAAACTTTACCGTTGCTTCTTTTTGTTTTGCCAGCATCGATGCAGATTTGATGTAGTTTTTGATCATATCAACTATATCAAATCGCTCCATATTGGCACTCTCATTGCCAAACTCAAGCTGATTCAGGGTAAGGAGCTTCTTTACCATGATGTTCATCTTGGATGCCTCATCCATGATGACCTCGCAGTAAAAGTTCCTGCTCTCCTCATCGTCACTGACGCCTTCCTTAAGGCCTTCAGCATAGCCCTGGATAAGGGCTATAGGGGTCTTGAGTTCATGGGATACGTTTGAAAGGAACTCTTTACGCATCTCATCAATCTGTTCCTTCTTGGCAATATCCTGCTTTAAGGCAACGTTTGCATTTTTAAGCTCTTTAATAGTGGTCTCAAGAGTCTCAGACAGTTCGTTCATGTTCTGTCCAAGGACGTCTATCTCATTTTTATAGGGTTCATCAGAGGTATACTTGGCCTCAAAGTTGAGCTGCTTCATCTGATCTGATATAAGATACAGTTTCTTTATGGGATCTGTTACCTTCTTGGATATATAAACGATAACTACTGAGCCGATCACAATGGCAATAATAGCCACATAACTCATGAAGGTATTGGAAATAGCTACGTTATCCCTGATACTTTCCATGGTCGCACGAAGAAGTACAAGGTTTCCATTTCCAACTATGCCCCACATCTCCAGATATTGCCTGCCAGTTCCCCTGTCGACATCAATCTGAAGTGTATAGTCATCTCCGCTGTCGATAACAGTCCTGTCCTCTATTACCTCAGTTCCGGCTGAAGGATTTATCATGTTCTCCCACAGTATCTTACCTAGAAGCTCTGGATTGTTACTGAAAGCTTTCACAGTTTCAGAGTCCGCATCCATAACTATCATTTCTATGTTATAACGTTCACATATGTGGGATATCTCTTCATCAAATTCCGCTGATGTAATGTCGCCATTTTGTATGGCATTTGAAATGCTCCTGTAGGCAGCAATGATTGCTTCTCTCTTGTTCTGGATGTAAAACCTCTCCATAAAAAAGAGATTTACAAATAGGCAGATAACAAAGGTGCCAACCATAATAGCCAGGAAAACTACGCTTATTTCAAATCTTATGGAATGGATTTTCTTATTGTTTTTCAAGACTGTTTACTCCTCAAACTTGTATCCCATTCCCCAAATAGTCTTGATCATGTCACCCTTATTGCCAAGCTTACCACGGAGTTTTTTTACATGCGTATCGATAGTACGGGCATCGCCAAAATAGTCGTAATTCCAAACATTATTAAGGATCTTCTCTCTTGAGAGAGCAACACCCTTGTTTTCAAAAAAGTATGATAATAATTCGAATTCTTTGTAGCTAAGATCTATCTCTTTTCCGTCAACAGAAACGCTGTGTGCTACCTTATTGATAACAATGCCGCCAATCTCCATAACATCATTATTAGAGGTCTGATTGGTCCTTCTTAAAATAGCTGAAACTCTGGCTGCAAGGATCTTGGGACTAAATGGCTTGGAAATGTACTCATCGACTCCAAGCTCAAATCCAAGAAGCTCATCCCTCTCCTCAGCCTTAGCTGTAAGCATGATGATGGGCACCTTAGAGTGCTCTCTTATCTCCCTGCAGACTTCCCAGCCATCTCTTATAGGCATCATAACATCGAGAATGATAAGGGCAATGTCCTTGTCCTGGTAAAAGATATCCAGGGCCTGCTGACCATTCTCGGCTTCCACTA
>CAMVJI010000242.1 GCA_947167765.1 uncultured Butyrivibrio sp.
CACAAAAAACCGGCGGATGATTTCCGCCGGTTTAATGAATCACGACACAGTCAAAGTGAGCAGATATAGATCATGCCACTGCCTGGATTAATTCTTGGCTGCTTCAAGAAGCTTGTCCTTGAGCTGGTTCTCGATCTGAGAAAGCTCTGCCTCTGCCTCGTGGCGCTTCTGCTTGCCCTCTGTCTGGATACGAAGGACTTCGTCCAGAGTAGTGATAAGAGACTCGTTGGTGTGCTTAAGGGTCTCGATATCTACGATGCCTCTCTCTGCTTCCTTGGCGCTTTCGATTGTAGCAACCTTGAGGGCGTCTGCATTCTTACGAAGCAGGTTGTTAGTCATGTCGTTAACTTCTCTCTCTGCTCTTGCAGCCTGGGTAGCATGCTCAATACCCATTGCAATAACCATCTGGTTCTTCCACAGAGGAATTGTGTTTACTATTGTTGACTGGATCTTCTCAGCCATCATGGTGTCAGAAGACTGTACCATACGGATCTGAGGACCTGTCTGCATTGCGATTGTTCTTGTAAGCTCAAGGTCATAGAGCTTTTTCTCAAATCTGTCGCACTTGTTTGCGAAATCCTTAGCTGCCTCAGCGTCCTCAGGAAGTCCTGAAGCCTGAGCCTTGTTCTGAAGCTCTACAAGAGTAGTATTTCTCTCCTCTTCAAGTCTCTTCTTACCAGCAAGGATGTACATTGTAAGTTCCTTGTAGTAATTGAGGTTAAGGTCATACATCTTATCAAGAACATCAACGTCCTTAAGAAGTGTTACTTGGTGTTTCTCAAGCTCATTGGCAATAGTCTGAACGTTAACCTCAGCCTTGGCATATTTAGCCTTAAGGCCTTCAAACTTGTTGGCACTCTTCTTGAAAAGAGCTCTAAGTCCCTTCTCATCCTCTTCTATCTCAAAGCCCTTGAGCTCAGTAACAAGATCTGTGATCATGTTTCCAACTTCGCCCATGTCCTTGGTTCTTACATTCTCGATAGCTTTCTCAGAGAAATCTGCAAGCTTCTTCTGTGTGCCAACACCGTAGTTCATAACTCCTGTTGTGTTGGAAATGTCGATCTGCTTGCTGAAATCCTCAACCTGCTTGAGTTCCTCTGCTGTAAGCTGAGCCTCAAGCGCCAGGTTTCCATTGGTCTGTTCCTTTTCAGGTGCTGCGGCTGTTGCTGCAGGTGCAGGTGCTTCCTGTGCCTGCGCTTCTGCCCCAAAACTAAGTGATGGTGCTGCTGGAGCTGCACCAAATTCTAAATCTGCTCCCATATCATCCTCCTAAGAACTTAATATTCTATAATAAATATTACTTTTGTGCTTGTCTTTACTTGGGCTGTGTCTGTGCCTGAGCCTGTCCTCCAAACTCAAGGCTCTGTGCTGCAGCCTGACCAACCATACTCTGAGCAACAGCCCCTGTCTGAGCTGTAATGCCCTGTCCCTCAACAGTAAGTCCATCCTGAGCCATCATGGTCTTCATAACAGAGATGTCTGAAGAAATATCCCAGGCCATATCCTGGAACAGGCTGTCAAGGAGACTCTCAAACGCCATATTGATAGTATCCATGGCATCATCGATCTCTTTCTTGGTCTGAGTGATGTTCTCACCAACCTCTGGCTGCTTATCCAGCTCCACATAAGCGTTAAGAAGCTTTTTAGTGGTAGGCAGATAGTAGTTCATAAGCTTATGAAGCTCATCTGCGCTTGATGGATCTTTTTTCACCTGAGCGAAGATCCTGTTCATGATCTCCTCAAGTCTGTAGAGCTTGTTGGACATCTCCTCTGTATCAGGGATAACGTCGTTGATCTGACGGACAAATACGATATATTCCTTACCCTCCTCAAGGATCTGGATCTCCTTGTCGGAAAGGTTCTTGTACTCAGCGTTTCTTGCTCTCTCCGCTGCAATGGCTGCCTTCTTGTCCTCTTCAGCCTTCTGCTCTCTTGCTATTCTGTCGCTCTCAGCCCCAAGATACTGCTCGTAAGCTCTGTCTGTGACCATGCACACTGTCTCTGTGTTGTCAAAACGGGCTCTTGGAAGGAATCCAAGCTTGATCATGTTCTTGATGTCTTTAAGAACACCCTTATCGCTTCCCATTGTAGCCTTGGCAAGGTCTGAAATATTGAAAAACTCTGCCTGCTTAAGAACTGATCCGTACTGGTAATACTTTTTTGACAGGCTGAATTTCTTTTTGCCCTGTGCAAAGAAAAATACGCTGGCTGCAACTATGACGCCAAGAGTGATGGATCCAGCAATTGAGCCACTTAAGATCGCTCCAAGCAGGGGCAAAAGGAAGAACGCTCCCACTGCTCCTGAAATTGTCATCTGTGGAACTCCAAGGAACTTGCTGATGTTCTTTTGAAGGAATGGGAACACCACTGTCCTTTGCTGCTGGGGAGCCTGCGCCCCCTGCCTCATCTGACTTGAGTAGTTGACCTTCCTGTCCACACTTACTGACTTCACAACCCTTGCCACGTCTGAATGAAGGGTGCTGTAATCGTTTCTGTCTATAGCACTTGAGACACTGTTTAAGATCTCATTTCCTGCTTTTAAAAAATCCTGAATATCGTTCTGCAAAACTAAGTCCTTTCACATTTAACCAAAATGCAACTTACATTTTACAGTAAATCCTTAGAAAACACAATTGGTTAGAGGGCTTGAAAAGGTTATATTTTGCATAATACAATACAATTATCAAAACAATTTCTTTAAAAACCGAGGAACATTCATGGAAAAAGCCTATAAACTTCTTTTTAACACAGAAGAATCCGATGATCTTTACGTGTACTGCTGCGGTCTTTCACAGACTCTTCCAGGTCACAGTTTTGGCCCGGCCCTTAAGCCCCACTACATGATCCATTACTGTTTAAGCGGCAAAGGCAGGTTTTCTATTGGCGGAAAGAACTATCCATTGAAGGAAGGCTACGGCTTTTTGATCGTGCCAGAAGAGCTTGCATACTACGTTTCTGACGAAAAAGATCCCTGGACCTACGCCTGGATCGGCTTTGGCGGCAAAAAAGCAGGTGAAGTTGTGGCTCAGTTGGGGCTGTCTCTCCAACAGCCAGTCTTTAAGAGCGAAGCCTCCAAGGATATCTACGACATAGTAAAGGACATGATGGACCACAACACCTTCAGCGTTGAGGATGTTCTTAGGCGCAACGGCCTGCTTTCCATGTTCTTGTCCGTGATAGCATCTGGCATCAGCGTAACAGCAAAGAGCGACAGCGGTAGTGACAACAACTACGTAACCAAGGCACAGGCCTATGTTCGCAGTAACTACTGCAATCCCATCAAGGTCACAGACATTGCCAATTACGTCTGCATAAACCGAAGCTATCTGTACACTCTTTTCCAGAGGACCCTTGGCATCTCGCCGCAGCAGTACCTTACAAGCTACCGCATAGCCAAGGCAACAGAGCTATTGCAGCTTACCAAGCTCCCAATCGAGTCCATCGCCATCTCCTGCGGCTATTCAGACCCCCTGGTCTTTTCCAAGGCTTTCCGTCAGGAAAAGAAAATGTCGCCATCGGTCTACAGAAAGAGCCTTCCAAAGAGCGACACTCCTGCAGGAAACAAGGAAAATTTAAAGCA
>CAMVJI010000243.1 GCA_947167765.1 uncultured Butyrivibrio sp.
AAAAAGCATATCGGAAACAGAGAGCTTGAGGAGCGCGTAAGAACCATGACTCCTGAGGAGAAGGAGCTCTTTGGACCCTATATCCATCACAAGAAGTCAAGGCGCCAGATCATCAACGCTATCGACAACCTGAGCATGGATCCATTCTCTGGAAATGCCATTGTTACTGGTGAAGAAGGTGCAGGAACTGTAAATCTTGCCAAGGGTCTCATTAAAGCAATGCAGGCTTCAGACTCCAACTTTAGTGGCAAGGTAGCCAAGATAACAGCCAATACTCTGAACAAAAAGAGTACAGCTAGTATTTTTGACAAGCTGGCAAATGGTGCACTTATCATACAGAGGGCAGCAGACCTTACGCAGGAGACTGTAAGCGAGCTTCTTAAGATCCTTCAGGAGGAAAACAAGGGCCTTGTTCTTGTAATGGAAGACACCAAGGAAGATATGGACAGATTCCTTGACAAGAACCCTTCTCTTAAGCAGAGCTTCAATGTAAGAGTTGATATTGAGGCGCTGGACGACGATTCACTGGTAGCATATGCAAGGCAGTATGCCCTTGAAAAAGAATACGCCATTGATAATCTTGGAATCCTGGCACTTCACACAAGGATCTCCGAGAGACAGACTCTTGACCACGATGTAACAGTATCTGAGGTAAAAGACATTGTGGATGATGCTATCTATTATGCTGAAAAGAGATCAGTGGCCCATTTTGTGGATGTATTAGTTCACAAAAGATACGACGAAAATGATATGATTATATTAAGAGAAAAAGACTTTATGCATGATTAAAATTTCTTAACGCAGGGGGCAACATGGATCATAAGGTATTTATTTCTGAAGACGACGAGTATCTATTCGGTCAGGGAACGCACTACGATATATATGAGAAACTTGGCGCACATCCATCAGAAGAAAAGGGAAAGAAGGGATTTTTCTTCGCTGTATGGGCACCAAATGCAGCAGATGTTCACGTGGTTGGAGACTTCAACGGATGGGATGAGAATGCCCATCAGATGAAGAGGACCAAGACAGGCAACATCTGGACGCTCTTCATTCCTGGAGTTGGGATCGGAGTACTTTATAAGTTCCTCATTACAACTCAGGACGGAAGAAAGCTCTACAAGGCAGATCCTTATGCCAATTTTGCTGAGCTTCGTCCAGGTAATGCTTCAAGGACAACAGATCTTTCTGGCTTTAAGTGGACTGACAGCAAGTGGTATGACAATTTAAAGGGCAAGGATGTACAAAAGCTTCCTATAGCTATTTATGAGTGTCATATTGGATCATGGATGAAACATCCTGATGGAACCGAGGACGGTTTTTACACCTACAGACAGTTTGCTGACAGGATTGTTGAGTATTTAAAAGAAATGAAATATACCCACATAGAGCTCATTGGAATTGCTGAGCATCCTTTTGATGGCTCTTGGGGATACCAGGTTACAGGTTATTATGCGCCTACTTCAAGATATGGAGAGCCCACAGATTTCATGTATCTTGTGAACAAGCTCCATAAAAACGGTATCGGCGTAATTCTTGACTGGGTACCAGCTCACTTCTGCCCGGACGAGTTTGGCCTTGCAACCTTTGATGGAACATGTATCTACGAGCATCCAGACCCACGAAAGGGTGAGCACCCAGACTGGGGAACAAGGATTTTTAACCTGGAAAAGCCAGAAGTTAAGAATTTCCTTATTGCCAATGCCCTGTACTGGATCCGCAAGTTCCACATTGACGGCCTTAGAGTAGATGCTGTGGCATCAATGCTCTACCTTGACTATGGCAAGAAGGATGGTCAGTGGGTACCTAATAAATATGGTGACAACAAGAACCTTGATGCCATCGAGTTCTTTAAGCACTTTAACAGCGTAGTGAGAGGAACATATCCAGAAATACTTACTATTGCTGAAGAGTCAACTGCATGGCCTAAGGTTACAGCAAAACCTGAGGACGGCGGACTTGGTTTCACATTTAAGTGGAACATGGGATGGATGCATGATTTCTGCGAGTACATGAAGCTGGATCCATACTTCAGGCAGGGCGCTCATTACATGATGACCTTTGCCATGAGCTACAACGATTCAGAGAACTACATTTTGCCACTTTCCCACGATGAGGTGGTACACCTTAAGTGCTCCATGGTAGAAAAAATGCCTGGCTACAAGGTAGATAAGTACGCCAACCTCCGGGTTGGATATACATATATGTTTGGCCACTCTGGCAAAAAGCTGCTGTTCATGGGACAGGATTTTGGCCAGGAAAGAGAATGGAGCGAAAAGAGAGAGCTTGACTGGTTCCTTCTTGATAACGACCTTAACAAAGGCATGAAGGCTTATGTTGGAAATCTTCTGGAGATTTATAGAAAATATCCTGCCCTTCATGAAGTCGATAATAACTGGGGCGGATTCGAATGGATCAATGCTGACGACAAGGGAAGGAGCACCTACAGCTTCTACAGAAGAGCCTCAAACGGAAAAGACAATATCTTATTTGTACTTAATATGACACCTGTTGAGAGGAAGGGATTCATGGTAGGAGTTCCATTTGATGGAACCTACACCCACATTCTTGACAGTGCTGAAGAGAGATTTGGAGGACCAGGCAGCAACATTCCTCCTAAGATCAAAGCTATTAAAGGGCTTTGTGACTACAAGGATTACAGCATAACCTTTGACCTTCCACCCTATGGAGCAGAGGTATTTGTATTCCAGACTCCCAAGCTAAAGAAAAAATAAACACGTGCCGAAATAGAAGGTGATGGATATGATCCGTTACCTTCTTTTTTTATGTAGATAAGGAGCAAGATGAATATTAACTTTCAGACAATTACTGGTCAGAAGACCAGTCAGGATCAGATTCTTCTTAGCACGGAGGCGAAAGAAAGGTCAGTTTCAGGTTCCACCAATAAAAATACAATTTCAGGAAACAGCTATGCTCTTGATATAGATGCAACAGGCTTTACCAACAATGCCTATGCCCAGCATCAAAGAAGCGTAGATGATATAAGTCAGATGGCAGAGAACAAGGATGTTTTCTCTGAGCATAATTTCATGGCCCTTATGGCAAACACCATGTCTGAAGAGGACTATAATAGGGCACTAGAGGATGGTTTTGATCTTAAGGATCTAAATAGCAAAGATGCTGTGACGATAGTTGATAAGATCAAGAGTGTCCTTCTTGAAGCGGGCGAAGTGGTTGCTGGATACAATGATGATCTTTCAGTTGATAAGCTAAAAAAGATCACTGGAAGCGACGCTTTGGCAAACGCTCTCAAAGACAGTTTCCATGAGAAAGATATTCCCATAACAGCAGAAAATGCAAAGGCAGCAACACTTGCCTATGAGCAGATTGCAGACATTGGAGAACTTGGCGATGCTGCAGTTAAGTTTATGGTGCTCAACAATATGAAGCCCACCATAGAAAACATATACTTTGCAGCCCACAGTACAAATGGACAGAACGCTACAGGAAATGGGTTTTATGCACAGGAAGCAGGAGGCTATTTTGCCCAGAAGGCAGAAGAAATAGATGAGAGCGCTTTAGAGCCTCAGATTGAGAAGATCATCGAGG
>CAMVJI010000244.1 GCA_947167765.1 uncultured Butyrivibrio sp.
GCAAAGACCTCAGGATTGTTCTCAAGATAAAGCTTGGCATTCTCACGGCCCTGGCCGATCTTGTCGCCTTCATATTGGTACCATGCGCCGCTCTTGTTGACAATATCAACGCTTGCAGCAAGGTCAAGTACATCACCTGTCATGGAGATGCCCTTACCAAACATGATATCGAACTCAGCCTCCTTGAATGGAGGTGCAATCTTGTTCTTAACTACCTTAACTCTTGTTCTGTTACCGATATTCTCGCCGTTCTGCTTGATAGCCTCAATACGACGAACATCCATACGAACTGATGAATAGAACTTAAGAGCACGTCCACCGGTTGTAGTCTCTGGGTTACCAAACATAACACCAACCTTCTCACGAAGCTGGTTGATAAACACTACAGTACAGTTGGACTTGCTGATAACAGCTGTGAGCTTACGAAGTGCCTGTGACATAAGTCTTGCCTGAAGGCCCACATGTGAATCTCCCATGTCACCATCAATCTCTGCCTTGGGAACAAGGGCTGCTACAGAGTCTACAACTACGATATCAATGGCTCCGGAACGAACCATTGTCTCTGTGATCTCAAGAGCCTGTTCTCCAGAGTCTGGCTGTGAGATATAAAGATTATCAATATCAACGCCAATATTCTTGGCATATACAGGATCAAGAGCATGCTCAGCGTCGATAAATCCTGCAATTCCGCCTCTCTTCTGAACTTCAGCGATCATGTGAAGTGTAACTGTTGTCTTACCACTGGACTCAGGTCCATAGATCTCAACGATCCTTCCCTTAGGAATACCACCAAGGCCAAGTGCAATATCAAGGCTTAATGAACCTGTTGGGATTGTCTCGATGTTCATAGTATCAGATGAATCTCCAAGCTTCATGACAGCACCCTTACCGAACTGCTTCTCAATCTGACCAAGTGCTGCTTCTAATGCTTTCTGTTTCTCTTCTCTTTCCATACATTTTCTCCTTTTTAGAACATCCGTTCGTTGATAATATTAATATAAAACAGATGTTCGATTGTGTCAACTTATTATTTTAAAAAATTATAAAATGTGAAATTCCGGCAGAAACGCCAGATGCATGTATTCCCCTATAAACACACACAAGTCACCACTTAGACTAAGTGGCGACTTGGCTATAATAGCATAGTTTATTTTTGATGTCAAAGTATCAGGCCTTCATGCCAACATCATACTGCCTGCACAGTGAGCTGTATTCCTGATTGATCAGCTGTACCATGTAAGCATCCCCGCTGACGTTGTCGGGATGGAACATCTTCATGAGGTCCTTGTATCTCTTTTTCAGAGTAAGTGCGCTGTTAACGCCTCTAAATAGCATATCCAGAGCGTCATACTCGTCCTCTCTCTGGAAGGCCTTCTCTCTTTCGAGTCTGATAAACTCTGTCTCGAGCTGCTTCTTATCAGCATTAAGCTGTTCAAAGCCATTGTTTAAGATCTGAAGCCTCTGATCAAAAAGCGCCTTGTCATTGTTGAGTTTCTTGACTGCGTTCTCAATCTTTTTGTCATATGCATCAGACTTCTCTTTAAAGGCAATCTCATCCTTCTCAAGACGGGCATATCTCTCTGATAAAGCGCTCTCCTGGTTTTCTAAACGAACGCTCTCCTTAAACAGCCATATTCTGAGTTCATTGAGGTCATCCTCAGTGCCATTTAAGATAATTTCTTCTAAATTTCTTCTTTCTTCCATAAGGGTCCCCTCACCTTCTGGATACGATCTTACTTCTCCTTACTTCCTTCTGGAAAAGCAATATCAACCGCTACATCATCATCCATCATATCTTCTTTTTTGCTAGAGAAACGATTCATGATGTCGGGAACCAAATCAAGTACCTTAGTTACAGCATCCTGATTTTTGATGTTTACAAGCTTAGTTGAACCGTTTTTAATAACAAGGACTGCACTTGGAGACATTTTTGCACCAAATCCACCAGCCCCTCCATTCTTTTTATCGGCAAGAGTTGATCCTGCCCCAACCCCAAATGAAACATCCACAAGGGGAAGAATGATCGTGTCACCTACCTTAGTTGGCTCGCCAACTACTGTTTTTGCGGACATAACTGAATTCATTCCGCTAAGAAGTGATTCTACAACCCCGTTAAAATTATTTTCTGCCATAACTCCCTCCCATATATAGAAACAAATCAAGAATTAATAATCTTTTTAAACCTGCGGATAGTCTTCTTGACATCCTTGTTGAAGTAACAGGTAGCAGCAATATAAAGAGCAGTAAAAATAGTTATGTGACCCTTCATATGTGTATCTGTATATACTACCTTCCTGTCAAAATCAGGTCCAAGCTTCATCCTGAGTTTTTTAGGAAAGAAAGGTCTTACTGCAGCATAGGCTGCATAAACTTCCGCTGTAAGCGCTGGATCCCCAAGGCCAAACATGGCATCTATCCTGCACTTATCAGGAAGGATCATCTTTATAAGTCTTATTAGCTTTCTTTTAACAAGCGCAAATGCCCTCTGAAAAATCTCGCTTTCCAGAGTGGATTTGATCATATCTATCTTATCACAAACTCTAGATATTGTATATGCGATTTTTTCAAACACATTTAGTGGTATTTTCAGAATATTTGAGACCCATTCGATGATATCCCACAAAACATCAATAAAGTCTTTTGGTTCATCTGAGTCATCTGCCGAACTGGTATCTTCAGTTTTTTCTTCTTCAGATTTTGCATCATCAGGCGATGTCTGTTCTTTTGAACTATCAGACTCTTCTTTTGGCACTTCTTCCTTGACCGCGTCTTTTTCCTGTGCCTCGTTACTATCCTCTTTTTTCTTTTCCTCTTTGCTATCTTCCTTTTCAGGCTTTTCCTTCTTGGGCAGTACCTTAAAGCCAAAGACCCTTACGGTAAATTCTTTTTCCTTGGGAAAAGAGATTCCACCTCTTATAACAAACAAAATCCAGGAAAACTTCACAGCCGCATCAACTTTTTGAACATCAAAACCTTCATCAAGATCCGTCTCTGGAACATGAGCATCAAGTCTGTAAAAGATAGGCACAAACAAGACAAGTAAAAGAAGAACCAGCAAAACTGCCAATATTATCAGCAAAGTGATCCCTATTATTTTTAATACAGTCAAAACTCCTGCAAGCATAAATATTCTCCAGTAACATTAATTTTTCATAAATTGGAATCAAGGTAATCTACTATTCGCCCCTCAAAACCGGCTTCATTAGCCTTAGTGGTCATATCTACCACCATATCAAGGGCTTCATTATAGCTGCCTGCAATTCCGTATATATATGCAGGATTCTTTATGTAATATGGTTGTTTTAAAAACGCACAATGGACAATATCAAGCTGGTCTTCTGGGCCCTGCGCCTTCATGATACAAAAGATTGAAAGCTGTCCCCTGCCATGATTCAAGCGCCATTTGACCAGTTGATGATTTTTAACCGACTCCCCAAACAGCAGGTCTTTATAAAAACGGCAAAAGCCTTTTTTCCTCATACCAAAGCCCCCAAAATATCGACAAAACTGCATAAAAACAAATTGAATGTCGCGGTGTAACACGATATACTAATATTATCATATTGGCT
>CAMVJI010000245.1 GCA_947167765.1 uncultured Butyrivibrio sp.
TAGAACAAAGGAACAGAGAAGACCGTTAGGACTTAACTTTTCCTAAGATCTAAACCCTCCGTCCCAATGCTCAATAACAGTTAACCAATTGTTTTTGATGCAAAGGAGGTATGTATTATGTTAACACCTAGTATTTTTGAAGAGAATTTTATTGATGACCTGTTTGGATTCCCAATGAAGGAGTTCGATGACATGGAGAGGAACATGGGGCGCAAGCTCTATGGAAGAAAAGCGTCAAGGATGATGAAGACCGATATCAGGGAGAAGGACGATAACTACGAAGTAGCTATTGACCTGCCTGGCTTCAAGAAAGAAGAGATAACGGTAGAACTTACTGACGGATATCTGACCATCAGTGCAGCCAAAGGCTTTGATAAGGATGAGAACAACAAGAAAGGCAAACTGATCCGCCAGGAAAGGTATGCAGGATCCATGACAAGGAGCTTCTACATTGGCGAGAATGTAGAAAAAGAGGATATCGAGGCAACTTACAGGCATGGAGTACTTACCCTGACAATTCCTAAGAAAGCAATAGAGAATAAGATTCCAGAAAAGAATCTGATAGCCATCGAGGGCTGATCGCATTAGTTACACCGTGATCTCCCGGCACTCATATAGTGCCGGGAGATTTTTTAGTATTGGGAATTGATTAATGATATCATCAAATGGAAGGGTGTAGGTCTGTGAACATCGGAGGGATTCTCATGAAATCAATTCTGATCAAGGACACAACAAAAGAAGAACGTGAACAGATAGTGAAGTCATCGCTTGACTGCGGTGGTGGCTGTGAAAACTGCTCTTCATGCTGGCTTGGCGGTGGCAGTCCCTGGGACATTTACCAGGACTACATTGATGGCAAGAAAGAGATCCGTGAGATCAATCAGGAGTACATGGAGAAGTATCGCCAGGACAGGCAGATACACTGAGGTATTACTATGGGAATTGCGCCAGAGATTTCAGAATCAACAGTTGAAGAGCGCAGAGCTTACATAAAAGAAAGATTTCCATGCAGGGCGGACTGTGACATGTGCGGTTTGTGCAAGGTCTTTCATGGAAAAGATGCTGAGACGGCCTATGCTGATTATATCGAAGGGACAAGGACGTTTCTGGAAGTGTCGGAGGATTACAAAAGGGCCTGAGGGGCAAAAGTTGTGAGGGAGCACTATTAAGGCTTATATGAAGAAGATATTTGCTTTTGGTGATTCAAATACATATGGCTTCGATCCGCGAATGGGCGGAACGGGCAGATATCCTTGTGATATCAGATGGACTGGTGTGATAGACCAGATGCCTGAGTTTGAAGTAAATAATCAAGGGTACAATGGGCTTTCAATCCCATGCTCGGATAGTGCTGTGGCTTCGATTGCCAGAAGCATCAAAGATTGGGGGCCGGATCTGATCTTCATAATGATCGGTTCAAATGATCTGCTTAATATGTCCCCAGCGTCATGCGAGAAGGTGGGGATTCGTTTACAACAATTTCTTTCCGCACTATGTGACTATGTCCCTGAGTATGTTCAGAACATGGTGATAGTGGCGCCACCCAAGATGAGCCCTGGGGCTTGGACTGATCCGGATATAGTCAGGGAGTCACAGAAGTTTGGGGCAGTGTATGGGCCTATAGCAAGTGAAAAAGGGCTGAAATTCTTAAATGCATGCGAGTGGGATCTTCCACTATGTTATGACGGAGTGCATCTTACGGAAGAGGCTCACTTGCGTTTTGCGGAGAAGATCTTGGCTGAAGGAATTTGATAAGCCTTGCGTGAAAGAGATGATGAAGACGGAAAAATGGAGACTGAATATCAGCCTCCATATTTTTTTGCAATTTTTTGTAAAAAGTGTTGACTATGACGTAACGTAATAGTTTAAGCTATAGATACACGTGAAGGAGACGAAAGCTATGAAGACAGTAAATGAGGTAAGTAAACTGACAGGAGTGAGTATACGCACATTGCAGTATTACGACAAAATAGGACTCTTAAGGCCGGCAGAATACACGGAGTCTGGCTACAGGCTGTATGACGATGCAGCGTTGGAGAAATTGCAGCAGATTTTACTGTTTAAGGAGCTTGAGTTTCCGCTCAAAGATATCAAGGATATCGTAACCAGATCTGATTTTGACAAGAGATTGGCACTTGATCAGCAGATTGAACTTCTTGAATTAAAGAAGGAACATATTGAAAATCTGATCAGTATGTGCCGTGGATTAAAACTGAGAGGAGTGAGAAATATGGATTTTACAGCATTTGATTCAAGTAAGATAGATGAATACACTAAACGTGCAAAAGAACAGTGGGGTAATACTCCGGAATTTAAGGAATTTGAAGAGAAGAACAAAAAGCGTTCAAAGAGCGAGGAAGAAAGTATGATGACCGATTTCATGAAGCTTTTTGAAGAGTTCGGAGCTATGAAGGATCAAGATCCTGCTTCTTTGGAAGTTCAGGATCAGGTAAAGAAACTGCAGAGCTTTATTACTGAACACTTTTATAAGTGTACTAATGAGATTCTATCCAGCCTTGGTGAGATGTATGCCGGTGGAGGCGAGTTTACTGAGAACATCGATAAGATGGGTGGTAAAGGAACTGCTGAGTTTGTTTCCCAGGCGATCAAGATCTATTGCGGAAAGTAATATCCTAAGTTAATCTTGTGATATGATGATGTAAAGCACTTTGAATGTGGCAAGGACCTGGTAGATGAAGAAATGGCACTGTACGCACTTGGGGACCTCCACCTTTCTTTTCAGGCAGACAAGCCAATGGACGTATTTGGAAAAGAGTGGCGGAATCACGAAAAGAGAATAGAGAAGAACTGTAATAAGCTCATTACTGAAAATGATACCCTGGTACTTGTTGGGGATCACAGTTGGGGCAGAAAACTGGAGGATTGCGAGGCTGACCTGCAGTTCATAGAAGATCTTCCAGGAAAGAAAGTCATGATCAGGGGAAACCACGATACTTTCTGGGATGCAAAGAAGACAAACAAGCTAAATGACATCTATAGAGGAAGACTTTTCTTTTTACAGAACAACTACTACCCCTATGGTGAGTACGCCCTGGTAGGGACAAAAGGCTACTGCTATGAAGGCAAGGATTCCAGAGAGCACGCTGATATGCTGGTGGAAAGAGAGGCCAAGCGTCTCAAGGCTTCTTTTGAGGCTGCCAGAGCAGATGGATATGAGAAATTCATTGTGTTTTTGCACTATCCACCAACTGAACTTGGAGAAAAGCGTAGCAGATTTACGTTGATTGCAGAGGCTTACGGTGCAGAGCAGGTTATTTACGCACATTGCCATGGTAAGGCCAGGTTTCATGACAGTCTTATGGGAAATGTAAATGGCGTGAAATACAGCCTTGTTTCTGGAGATTATCTAGGATTTAAGCCGCAGCTGATCCTTGGGTAATTGTGAGGAGTAAAGAATTCATGGATCAAAAGGACATAAAGCAGCTTCCAGCATCTAAGAAGCAGGAAATAAAAGTAAAAAGTAGCCCTGCGGCTGAGGCGTTAAAGAGAGCACCGGATGAAGCTATTGCAAGAGCGATACATGATGCGCTACTAAAGC
>CAMVJI010000246.1 GCA_947167765.1 uncultured Butyrivibrio sp.
AAAAAGAGTGTCAGGAGGAGATCAGTATGGAATTAATACGAGTACAGGATTCGGACTACAAAAAAACTTACGAGCTCTATATGTCTTTTCCCGAAAATGAAAATGGCTATATGAACAATGTCTATGGCTATAATTATGAGCAGTTTCTTGAATGGATTGAGAAAAAGCGAAACTGGTCACAGGGAAAAGAGCTTCCGGAAGGGTTTGTTGCAGATACAACCTTTGTTCTTGCGGATGAGGATAATTACGTAGGCGTTTTCAATCTCCGACACTATTTAAATGACTTCCTGAGGGAAGGGCCGGGTCATATTGGCTACTGCATTTCAAAGAAGTATCGCGGCAGAGGCTATGCTACAAAAGGCCTAGAGCTGACCCTTAAAAAGGCGAGGGAGATAAATATCCACGAAGTCTATATGTCAGTGAACAAGGATAATCCTGCAAGCCTTAAGGTGCAGCAAAAGAACGGCGCTTATATCCATCACGAGAATGAGACTGAGTACTTTACCAGGATCAATCAGATACCGGAGGGCGCTTCAAGGCAGGATATTGTCACCAACTTCTACAGCCAGTATGAAGAAGATGTAAGGCTTGAGCGAAGCGTACATGGAAGGCTTGAGTTTGCTACCACCATGAACTACATCCACAGGTTCGCCCATGAGGGGGCAAAGGTCCTGGAGGTGGGTGCTGGTACAGGGCGCTATTCCATAGCTCTTGCAAAAGAGGGAATGGACGTCACTGCAGTTGAACTGGTAGATAAAAACCTTGAAGTACTAAAGGAGCATGGCAAGGGAATTTCTAATTTGACGGCTTTGCAGGGGGATGCCACTGACTTAAGCTCTTTTGCAGACAGCTCTTTTGATGTGACTCTTGTATTTGGCCCTTTATACCACCTGTATGATAAGGAAGAGGTGAGCAGGGCAATCGATGAGGCCATCAGAGTTACAAAAAAGGATGGAGTAATACTATTTGCGTTTATCTCAGTTTATGCGATCATGTATTCCAACTATTTTTATGGAAACTGGGGATTTGGACAGGAAGAGAACTTTACTGAAGATGGCAGGGTAAAGCACTTTAAGGAACAGCTCTTTACCGGATATGACATTGCTGAGTTTGAGGATCTGTTTAAAGATAAGTCCGTAGAGCATATCACAACTACAGGCGTTGATGGACTTTTAGAGCCAATAGAACATCGCGGCGATTTTAACGTATCTGATGAGGACTTTAAGAAGCTTAGTGAGTGGTATCTGACTGTTTGCGAAAAAAGAGAATTGCTGGGACTAACAAATCATCTTCTGTATATCTGCAGGAAAAAGTAACAAAAAAGGGACGGTTGATCAGGTAACCGTCCCTTTTGAAAAATAAGCCAAAAGAACCGTCCCCGTGGCTTTTTTAGTCGAGGTTGAGCTTGTGGCTTGTGGTGTAGATACACCCAAAGTACATAAGACCGGCAGCGATGGTGCTGATGATCAGGTTTACGGTCATGGTGTGCGAGAAGTATTTGGTAGGATCAAGGTCGTAGTCAGAAAGAAGCATTCCAAATGAGCCGCTGGTAAGCTGGACGATAGTGGTAATGATCCTGGTTACGATGGTGATGGCGAAGTATGCAACAACAGAGCCAAGGACCTTGTGCTTTTGCCAAAGCTGGCCAATACACATAGAGCAGTAGAAGATCAGAATGCCTGAGAACAGACTTACAATACCAAATATTATATAAAGAACGGTGGTTCCTGGAGCTATTCCAAAAGCTTCGATGATTAAATCTTTAAAGTCATAGAGAAAATCAAGGACTTCATCAATGGCCTCTTTATAGCCGGCTATCATGACGCCCCATACAGCTAAGCAGATACTTAGAGTTACACATACAGAGTTTATAAGCTGAAAGATAACAGCTGATAAGAGCTTAGCGGATACTATTTGAGTAGCAGTTGCAGGAAGTGTAAATGTAAGATACCCCTGGGAACTGAACATGCTGCGGTAAAAGTGCACTACGATATAAACAAGAGTAAGGACGCTTAAGGATACGAGCAGCATCAAATATCCAACTACTCCAAGTACTAAAAGAATTATCAAAATGCTTGGCATGTCTTTTATCTGAACAGCTACAAACCCAACAGCGCCGACGATGACGCCGAGCAAAAGAGCTACAACATCCAATAGTAAAAATATCTTCCAGGTATCAATAATCTCATGTTTTAGTAATTTGCCGAACATCTATATACCTCCCTGAACAGTTCATCAACGGACTTACCTTCCCTTGCCCTGAGGTCATCAGTAAAGGCATGAAGAGCAACCTGTCCATTGTGTAAAAAGATTACTTCATTTAAAACTTTCTCAACATCAGCAATAAGATGTGTTGAGATCAGGATTGTGGCCTGTGGATCGTAATTGGTCAAAATGGTATTTAAGATGTAATCTCTTGCAGCAGGATCTACGCCTGCGATAGGCTCATCCAGAATATAGAGCTTGGCGCGTCTGCTCATGACAAGGGTGAGCTGCACCTTTTCTTTATTACCTTTAGATAAAGTCTTGGGCTTGGCCTCGGGATTGATCCCAAGCTTTCCAAGCATGTCATAAGCCCGGTATGGATCAAAGTCACTATAAAAGTCCACAAACAGGTTGATTGTGTCCTTGATGGATCTGTTGTCATCAAGATATGTCTTATCAGGAAGATAAGAGATGACGCGCTTTGTTTCTATACCAATGGGCTGTCCGTCTACAAAAACAGATCCACTTGTGGGACGAAGAAGTCCGCACAGGATCTTGATCATTGTTGTCTTGCCGCTTCCGTTTGGTCCAAGAAGGCCAACTATTTTTCCACTGCCAATCTCAAGATTGACGTCGTATAGGGCTGTACAAGCATCATAGACCTTGGTAAGGCCCCTGATTTCAATAAGTTTACTCATTTCATTACTCCTCCTCCAAGTGATTTTACCATGATATGACCATTTTCAATATATAGATTGCGCACAATGAAGACGGGTGTTAGAATCAAGAGGATGAGCCAGAGGGCTCAAACCTACATATTTACAGGAGACAAGAAACCATGACAGATTACAAGTTACTTGCTAAGCAGATCAAAGCTCTGGCAGACGATGAACCAAACTTCATTCCGGTTTTTTCGAATGCCTCAGCTCTTTTATATGACAACATGGAAGACCTTAACTGGGCAGGCTTTTACATTATGAATAAAGGCTCCCTTATGCTGGGACCATTCCAGGGGAAGGTTGCCTGCATAAGGATAGAAGTGGGAAAGGGTGTCTGTGGAACAGCAGTAGAAAAAGATGAAACACAGCTTGTAAAAGATGTGCATCAGTTCCCAGGACATATTGCCTGCGACAGCGCCTCCAACTCAGAGATTGTCGTACCTATCCACAAGGATGGCCAGGTAGTGGCGGTTCTTGATATAGACAGCCCAAGCCTTTCAAGGTTTGATGAGGCTGACAAAGAGGGCCTTGAAGAGTTCGTAAGGGCGCTTGAAGAAGTAATAGAATTCTAAGGAGGCAGGATATGATTTCTTTTGCCAGTGATTACACAAAGGGCGCACA
>CAMVJI010000247.1 GCA_947167765.1 uncultured Butyrivibrio sp.
AAATATGTCTTTTCCGAAATAGAAAATGTTGATATGGACTCCTTTGTAAAGGTGTACCAAAGATACAGTGGAGAGCCCTGGGAGATATTAAAGACCGAGAGGCTCCTGATAAGAGAAACCACTGTTGATGACGTGGATGAGTTTTATAAGCTCTACAAGGATCCGTCCATGACAAGGTTTATGGAAGGGCTCTTTGATGATCCTGAGGATGAAAAGAGATATCAAAGGGATTACATCAAAAAGGTCTATGGCCTTATGGGATTTGGCGTGTGGACTTTGGTAAGGCGTGAAGACGGCGCTGTTATTGGAAGGGCAGGGTACTCAGTAAGGAACGGATTCGACGAAGTGGAGCTTGGCTATCTTGTGGGAAAAGACTACCAGAGGAATGGGTATGCGCTTGAGGCTTGTACTGCAATCCTTGATTATGGAAGGGATGTCTTGCAGTTTGATGCAGTCCAGACCCTGGTCAAGGCAGAAAACACCGTATCGATCCATATGTGCGAGAAGCTTGGATTCAAGAAAGAATCTGAGGTTGAGGTAGAGGAGAACATCTACGGTAAAGAGTATAAAGACGGTGAAAAAGTGGCTTTAAATCAGGCTACATTTGGGAAATATATCAAGATGGTAAGAATCTTCTAGGACTGCGTGAGAAAAGTTGACTGAACGCAAAGATTTTTATGGTAATTTTTAGGTTTATCTTGTAAGATAGTAGCTGTAGCGTAGAAATAGCGTAAAGAATGGCGGATATGAAGAGGAGAGACCTCTTACGGAGAGTATCTGCCCTGGAGGAAAGATGAATTCATTAGAAATTTTTAGTCTTGTAGCGGGTTTGGTCGGCGGTCTTGCCATGTTCCTTTATGGAATGAATGTCATGAGCGGAGGACTTACCAAGGCAGCAGGAGGCAAGCTTGAAAGCGTACTTGCCAAGGTTACTGAGCGCCCTATAATCGCTTATCTTTTCGGCGTTGGCGTAACAGCGCTGGTTCAGTCATCATCAGCATCTACCGTAATGGTAGTTGGTCTTGTTAATTCAGGAATCATGACTCTAAAGCAGGCAGTAAATGTCATCCTTGGTGCAAACCTAGGTACAACCTTTACAGCATGGCTTCTTTCACTTAACGCAATCAGCAGTGACAACTTTATAATAAATCTTTTAAAGCCCAAGTCATTTACACCGTTCCTTGCAATAATCGGTATTGGACTTTACATGTTCTCAAAGAGCGATAAAAAGAAAAACGTGGGAACGATACTACTTGGTTTCTCGGTTCTTATGTTTGGAATGAGCACCATGTCTGAGGCGGTTTCTCCTCTTAAGGACGTGGACAGCTTTAAAAAAATCCTTACAACCTTCAGTAATCCCATCATCGGATTCCTTGTAGGTATCATCTTTACAATGGTCATCCAGAGTTCCGCCGGTACCATCGGTGTACTTCAGGCGTTATCTCTTTCTGTTAAGGTCAAGTACAGCATGGCTATTCCTGTTGTAATCGGCGCAGAGGTTGGAACCTGTATCACAGCTATCCTGTCATCCCTTGGTGCTAACAAGAATGGTAAGAGAACAGCTCTTATGCATCTGTACTTCAACGTTATCAAGGCATCTATTTTCATGATCATATTCTATGCACTTCATGCGACACTTAACTTCGCATTTATGGATGACAAGATCGGAATGGTTGGGATCGCTGGTATCCATACTCTGGTTAACCTTGTGGCAACACCTCTTATGCTGCCATTTTCTGGAATCCTTGTGGCTCTTGCACTTAGGACAATTCCTATTGATGAGAGAGAAAAGAAGGAAGCAGAAGAGCAGAAGGGTATCCAGACTCTGGATCCAAGATTCCTTGCAAACCCTCCATTTGCTCTGGAGCAGGCAAGGCTTGCAGCTATTGCCATGGCTAACATGTCTAAGGATGCCCTTGTTAAGGCTATTGGCCTTATCAATAACTTTGATCCTGAGGTTGCAGCAGATGTCGAATATCTTGAGAGAAAGGTTGACAGCTACGAGGATCACCTTGGAACTTATCTCATGCAGATCAATGCCCATCACCTTGGGGTTAAGGACAGCCACACCCTGTCTGTACTTCTTCACTGCATAACTGACTACGAGAGGATCAGTGACCACGCCCTTAACATCATGCAGAAGGCAACAAGCATGAATGAGAACAAGAGATCCTTTACACCAAAGGCTCAGGCTGAGATGGATATATTCTCATCAGCAGTTGAAGAGATCTTGGATCTGTCCATCAAGGCTTTTGAGGAGCAGGATGTCAAGACTGCCAAGCAGATTGAGCCCCTTGAAGAGGCTATAGACGGTATCCACATGGAGGTTAAGCGCCGCCATGTAAGAAGACTTCGTAAGGGCAAATGTACTATTGAGCAGGGATTTGACCTTTCAGATATTGGAACAGATTTTGAGCGTATCGCAGACCACTGCAGTAATATTGCAGTAGGTATCATTGAGGTTGACGAGGATGCCTATGATGCCCACGGCTATATTCAGCAGCTCAAGGCTGATAAGGCCAAGGATTTCGAGAAGCAAGTTGACTTCTATCAGAACAAATATCTGCTTCCAGCAGTAAAATACTAATTTTTCGGGGAATGTGTTATGAATATCAGAAAGCTGAACAGGCTCGGTGCTCTCGTTGAAAAGCAGAGGGACAAGGGCGCTCTTTTGGGTGCAACAATGATCGTGGAGCACAAGGGAAAAAGAGTTTATGAAAACACCTTCGAGCCAGACAGACCAGACAGTATCTACAAGATCTTTAGTATGACAAAACCTGTCACAGCAGTGGCAGCAATGATGCTCTATGAGAGAGGCGAGCTGGATCTCATGAGCAAGGTAAGTGACTACCTTCCGGGATACAAGAACTGCAAGGTTGTATCCGCAGAAGGAATAAAGCCGGCTCAGAACCAGATCACAATAAGAGACCTTTTGAACATGACCTCCGGAATAGTAATGTCCGGAGATTTTGGTGAAGCAGAAAGACTTATGTCCAAGATCTATAAAGAGGCCAGGATCCAGAGAGAGTCAGGGATCCTTAAGTCCAACGTAGATATCTGCAACAAGCTCTCCGAAGCAGGAGTTGCTTTTGAACCAGGTGAGACCTTCAGATATGGCTATTCAGCAGATATCCTTGGTGGAGTCATCGAGGTAATATCAGGCATGAAGCTCTCTGAGTTTTTCAAAAAAGAGATTTTCACCCCACTGAATATGGAAGACACTGATTTTAAGATCGGTGAGGGAAAAGAGTTCAGACAGGCTGTTCTTTTCAGAAGAGATAAAAAAGGAAAAGTCGTAAGAGCAGAAGACGACGTAAGAAGACGTCTTGAGATGGAAAATCCCACTAAAGATCCCTGGTGGGAAAGAGGCGGAGCAGGCCTTTACTCCACAGCAGGCGATTATGCACATTTCGCCCAGATGCTGCTTAATAAAGGCTCCTATCACGGAAAAGAGCTGATTGGAAGAAGGACCATGGAATTTATGACTTCTCCCCAGCTGACTGATGCTCAGCTTTTAACTAACGACTTTGAGTCCTGCATCGG
>CAMVJI010000248.1 GCA_947167765.1 uncultured Butyrivibrio sp.
GCCAGATTTTCAGACATGTTCTTGTACATAAGTCCAAGACCTGGTACCTCATATCTGTTTAGCCAGTTGTAGATCACAACGTTTATAAAGCTATCAGTATTTATGGACATGCACGGTGAAGGATCGATAACTTCCTGGAAGAGACTTATCCTTACAGTTGTACCCATATTTTTCTGACTCTCTATCTTTACAAAACCGTCCATGCTCCTGACAAGACCAAGGACAACAGAAAGGCCAAGACCTATGCCGCCAGTACTCCTGTCTCTTTTCTTGTCCGCCTGATAGATTCCGCTGGTTATCCTGTTTAGGTCTTTCCTGCTCATTCCAACACCAGTATCTGAAACCTCAATAACAAGGTTCACTCCGTAGTCCTTTTTGTAAGCGGTTATTTTAAGGCAGGCTCCTCCAACTCTTGTGAACTTAAAAGCATTATCAAGAAGGTGACTTATGATCTTTTGGATCTTTTTCATATCTCCCTTCATGACAGAAGGCACTTCCGGGTCCAAATCCACTACGAAATCCAGGTCTATCTTGTCTCTTAGAGTGTTATAGCCAATGAGTACGTCATTAAGCAGAGATGTGATCATATATCTCTCGTTCTCTATGATGACGTTATGCCTCTGGATCTCACTGTAATCCTGAATATCCTCTATCTGGTGAGATATGCGAAGTCCTGCATTTTTTATGGTCTGTATATCTTCTCTGCGTTCTCTTTTTAAAATAAGGTCTGTAAGGCCATTTATAACGTTGATGGGAGTACGAAGCTCATGGGAGAGATTGACAAGAAAATCTTCCATGTCATGGTCATTGGATCTTATGGTGTTTTCCAGCTTGTCCACAGCTGAATTGCTCTCCAATATCTTCTCTACAATGGTCTTAAGTACGATGTACAGACAGACCATAGAGATCACATGCAAAAGTACTCTTGATATGGTCATGGAGTCAAAGACAAACTTATCCCGCCTTGCCATCACTATCTGAGTCAGCACCAGGACCATGAACTCAATAATGATAAGCCTCATAAAATCAATTCTTTTTATCAGGGCAGCAACAGCCATAAGAAGCGCAGCGACTACATACAGGTCAAAAAAGCTGCTCTTGTGAACTCCATGGAAAAAAGCTATGAACATGGAAAAGATCAGATAGAAATCCTCTCTAAACCTTGCCGTTCCCTTCTGGGTTATGTGCATCCATCCAGCGCCAACCACTCCAGCCATGATAACTGGTGGCATCCAGAATTCCCACCCCTGGGTCACACTTTCAAGGATGGCTCCGACGCCTGCAATTGAAAGAATTGCAACTACAGTATTATGGGTTTTTATTATCTGTTGATGATTATCTCCCACAGTGCGCTCCTTTAACAGCCGACTTTACTTTCTCTGTCCTTTACTAAAAGCTCTCTTGTGTATCTGATGACGTTCATGATATCTGTTGTACCGTTGGCACAGTAACATGCTCCGATAAATGTCCTGCACTCTTTTTCATTAAGATATTTTTTAGCTCTTTCAAGATCGTTCAAGAAGTAATACTCATCATTTTCAAAGCCAAAGCAGACAAATTCTTCTCCGGATACAGCAAAAACATTTTCTTCACCAAATGCGTCCATAAGGCACTTTGCAGTATTTCTAAGAATAGCTTCTGTGTTTTCGTGCCTTATGTTGTCGTTGATCTCACGAAGTCCTGCCACCTCGCAGATAACATAGCCAAAGGGCTGTGAATAGTCCATTTTGTTTTCTGCAAACTCGCGCATGGCGCTTCTGTTCATGGCACCTGACACAGGATCGTGATAGCTGTAATAGAACATTCTTTCCTGCTCCTTGCGCTGACCGATGAACTGGCCAAAAAAGTATGCCATGATATCCATTACTTCATCTACGCTCTTTACACGCTCCATCTCTATATCATTGACTCCTAAAAAGCCAAGGATAGTATCGCCAAGCTTAATGCATTTATATTCATTGTTGCCACTATTGTCACTCATCTTTTCAAGGAACTGTTCTTCGCATTTTTCGTAGTTTAGAACAAGGCTCTCTTTAGGAAGCGGGTCAAGTCCCTCCTTGAACCATTCGTAGGTGATCCTGAACTTTGATTTTTTCTTGTCCTCATAGATAAATGCACGGCTCGCCCCAAGCTCTTTTGCAATAAACTCAAGAAGCATCCGGATGCTGTCTGAAGGGTTTTTGGTGCTGACTGCTACCTGCAGTGAATGGTTGATAAACCTGTCTCTGTCAACAGCTGCCTGATCCCTCATCCACCAGTTCACAAACTGCCCCATTACAGTTGCCAAAAACAGCACCATACCTATCCTGATAAAGAACCCAAAGTGATGATCCCAAAGGCCGAACAGATAAACAACAAGCTCGACAATAGCACATACCGCCATCTCAAAAAACGCAAAAGTAATGATCTTGTTTTTAATTGGAATGCTCCTTCTCTTACAGTACAGATAGTCATCTATTAAAAGAGCTGTTATTAGTACGATGGTCACTCCCACTGCCATGATCTCAAAAGGAACAAAGCTGTTCATCATGTCTGCGTCTGCATAAAACCTAAGCCCCATGATAGAGACAGTAATGACCATGGTTGCACCAAAGGCCACATACTCATATGTTTTTCTTTTTTGTCTTGTGGAAGAATTAAGAAATCGTACAAAGGGATATGGCAGCATCATAACAAACAGCCTGTTAAATACGCGCCACATTATATTGATGCCTGTCAGGGTCTGGATTACTGGCATTCCGCCAAGAACCCACAGTCCAAATAAGCCTGACCCAACTCCCAGATCAAGGATATCCAGCGGAATACCCTTTTTATCTGATATTCCAAGCCAGATAAGTATGATTATAAATCCAAAGAAAATGATAAGAAGCGTAAGGAAAAGTGATATGGCATTCTGACTGACCATCATATGTATATAACTGGATGCCGGACCCACATAGATGTTATAGACTTCGCCAGTTCTTGACTTTATGCTGACTCTGTACATCTCAAGGATTATGCTTTTGCCGCTATCATGTTCACACAGGCCTATGCTGTGAAATACGGTTCCCTCACCAAATCCTGTCAGATTCTCTTTTGGCTCATAGGTGTATATTACCTCTCCGTTCATATACACCTTGACATTGGTGTACTTTGATAAAAAACACAGGCAGTCCCCGTCCTTAAGATCATCCGGAAGAGTATTTGTCAAAGTCACATTCCCGGTAATAGAATTTATCTTCGTTGTATCAAGATCATAGGTATTACCAGCAGAATCATGCCATTTATCAGAAAAAGGAATCAGTTTCTCAGAAAAATCTCGCCCAAAGGCATCAGTAAAAAAAAGTGCATAGAAAAATACCACCAGCACCAGAGCCGCAAATATCAGATTGTAATAGAATATATTACTTAGAGGTTTTCTGTTGTCTTTCATAGGCAGCTACCCTTAAGTTTGTAACAAGACACGGGGACGGTTCTACTGTCTCATTGTGCACAACATGAC
>CAMVJI010000249.1 GCA_947167765.1 uncultured Butyrivibrio sp.
ATCTGGTGCATGTGGGCACAGGTTGTTCCTGCATTCCAGCTTTCTTCACGCTTTGCAGCAGCTCTTCCTTCAGTTTACGGCGGAGCATCTGAGGCTGGCATCACAACAATGGATCTTTACGCAAAGGCTATCGAGCTTTACAATTCTGGAGCTGGTAAGACAGCACAGGCTGGTGATATAATCTCCTCTATGGGTATCACCGCTAATCCTACAGCTCAGGGTGTTGTTGCAATTCTTGCAATTGCCATCAACGTGATCTGTATGGCAGAAATCATCAAGAGATCAATCAAGCTTGGTAAGAATCCTTATGCAAACGAAGTATTTGGTGATACCAAGGACTTCCAGCTTGCAATGGAGCGTGCAGAATAATGGATAATGTTCGAGTAATTGAAGTCAAGAGAAGCATCTTTGAAAGTAATGATAAGGATGCAGAAAAACTCAGGGGAGAGCTTAAGGAGTCTAAGACTTTTCTTTTAAACCTTATGTCTAGTCCTGGATCTGGAAAAACAACCACACTTAAGAGGACAATTGAGACTCTTAAGGACAAGTACAGGATCGGCGTTATGGAAGCGGATATCGATTCAGATGTTGACGCTAAGGCCATCGCTGAGCTTGGTGTTAAATCAATCCAGCTCCACACTGGTGGAATGTGTCACCTTGATGCTGACATGACAAGACAGGGTATTAGAGAACTTGATGTTTCGAATGTAGATTTTGCGATCCTTGAAAACGTTGGTAACCTTGTATGCCCAGCTGAGTTTGATACAGGAAGCACTAAAAATGCCATGATCCTTTCAGTTCCTGAAGGACATGACAAACCACTTAAGTACCCACTTATGTTCTCCATTTGCGACGTGGTACTTATCAACAAGATGGATGTTGCTCCCTACTTTGACTTTGATCTTGAAAAGTGCAAAGAGTATATTCATATGCGCAACCCCAAGGCTATCATTATTCCTATCTGTGCTAAGACAGGTGAAGGTATCGATGAGTGGGCTGCGTGGCTTTCTGAGCAGATAGAGGAAGCTATAAAGTAAACATAGATCTGGCATTGAGATGAGAGAAAGCCATGCGATAAACCAGGGGAAGTTTATCTTAACCTTAGTTTCGCATGGCTTTTGCTTGTCTAAGGATCAAATGAAATTTATTTAAGGCAGACAAGGTAAAGACAAATGCATGAACTTGGTGTTGTTTTTCGAATAATTGATGACCTTACAGAGGTGGGAAAAGAGAATAATCTTGAAAAGATACATTCAGTAACCCTGCAGCTTGGAGAGGTTTCAGGGGTAGTACCTTCTCTTTTGGACGATGCATGGAAGTGGGCTGCTGCCAGGACAGAGCTCATGGACGGGGCAGAGCTTATTATAGAGACTCTTCCTGCTGTAACCTTTTGTGAGGACTGTAAAAGTGAATATGAAACCGTTGCTCATGGCAAGATCTGTCCCAACTGTGGCAGTGAACATACATACCTTCTAAAGGGCAACGAGTTTATGATAAAAGAAATTGCGGCAACGTAAACTTTAGTTTTGAGTGGAAGAAAGGTAGGAGAAAGAATGGTTGATATGAATACAATGGATATGAAGGATCTAAACACTCCATATTCGCTGGATCCAAACCGTAACAGAATTGACCCAAGAGCTGGCATCATTCCGGAATGGGTTGATATGAATGCTCCTTTCAGAGAGCCCCTGGCAAGACTTGCCAAGGCTATTACTGACAGGAAAGAAATAAAGCTTGGTCTTGAAAAGATCACAAAAGAAAGCCCTGAGTACTGGGGCATTTACAATCTTGTAACTGATGAGCAGTGCGAGATTGCTCTTAAGATGGAAAAGAGAAAGCCAAAGACATTCGAAGAGGTTGCTGCTCTTTGTCCTGAATACTCAAAAGAGGAGCTGCAAAAGCACCTTGATGAGATGTCATATCACGGAATCATTGAGTGGAACTACGAAAATGAAAAGCATGTTAAGCAGTATGTTCTTCCTATGTATGTTCCAGGGTCTGCTGAGTTCGGTAACATGAACGGCAGAGTTATTGAAGAGCATCCTGAAGTAGGACCTTTCTTTGAGAGAATGAGCCGTATTCCTCTTGAGGGACTTACACATATGGTTCCTATGGGCGGCGCTGGCGTAGGTATGCATGTGATCCCTGTTGAAAAGGCTATTGAGATGGAAAATACAGCCATCGGCCTTGAAAAGATTTCTTACTGGCTTGACTACTATGAGGGAAAATATGCAGCATCTCCATGTTCCTGCAGAAGAAGCAGAAAGACCTACGAGCAAGGCTGCGCTGATGATCCGGAAGGATGGTGCATCGCTATCGGCGATATGGCTGACTACGTAGTTGAAACTCAGAAGGATGGCCGCTATATCACCAAAGAGGAAGCTCTTGAAATATTTAAGCAGGCTGAGGACAACGGTTTCGTTCATCAGATCACTAATATTGATGGTGAGCACAAGATCTTTGCTATTTGTAACTGTAATGTAAATGTTTGTTATGCACTTCGTACATCACAGCTTTTCAATACACCAAATATGTCGCGTTCAGCTTATGTTGCTCATGTTGACAAGGAAAACTGTGTTGCATGTGGACGCTGCGTAGAGGTTTGTCCTGCTGGTGCAGCAACTCTCGGACAGAAGCTTTGCAAGAAGGATGGAAGTGAAGTTATCTATCCTAAGATGCCACTTCCTACAGAAAAGAAATGGTCTACAGAGATGTGGACTGAGGACTACCGCGACATCAACAGGATCAATACGCATAAGACAGGTACAGCTCCTTGTAAGACAGCCTGCCCAGCTCATATTCCTGTTCAGGGATATCTTAAGATGGCAGCTCAGGGAAGATATGAGGAAGCTCTTGCTCTTATCAAGAAGTACAACCCACTTCCAGCTGTATGTGGACATGTATGTAACAGACGCTGCGAGGATGCCTGCACAAGAGGTACCATCGATCAGGCCATTGCAATCGATGAAGTTAAAAAGTTTGTTGCAATGAGGGATCTTGAATCAGAAACCCGCTACATTCCAAAGAAGGTCATTCCTAAGATCGGAGCTGGCTTTGATGAGAAAGTGGCTATCATTGGTGCAGGTCCTGCTGGTATTTCCTGTGCTTATTATCTGGCACTTAAGGGCTACAAGCCAACACTCTTTGACAAGAACAAGAAGCCAGGCGGAATGGTCACCTATGGTATCCCTTCATTCGTAATGGAAAAGAATGTTGTAGAAGCCGAAGTTGATGTACTTAGAGAGCTTGGTGTTGATATCCGCCTTGGAGTAGAGGTTGGAAAAGACATTACCTTAAATCAGCTTAGAGAAGAAGGCTACAAGGCTTTCTATATTGCCATCGGATGTCAGGGCGGAAGAGGAGTAAATGTTCCTGGCGAGGATGCTAAGGGAGTCCTTAAGGGCGTTGACCTTCTCCATGAGGTTATTGACGACGAAAGCTACAAGCTTACTGGTGATACAGTTGTAATTGGTGG
>CAMVJI010000250.1 GCA_947167765.1 uncultured Butyrivibrio sp.
AGTACCATAACAGCTGAAATTTTGCAAAAGCAGGCCAATGAGCACTTTGCGGAGGTGTTCTATGGCACATATTTTGCTGACTTTACGGACCCTTCAGAAGATATCGGAGTATGTGCAACAGTTTTCCAGGCTTTTCAAAACTTCCCAAAAGCTGTAAGGAGCGATAAAAACGGGGTTGTGGTATTTCTTTTGCCAGACCAGAACGTAAATGCCGATAATACCAGTGCATCTCCGGTTGTTTTTGCATCCGGAATGGCCAGAGAGCAGAGATTCCTTCTTCATTTCCATGGAGCAAAAGAGCCAATATATGAACTGGACAACAGAAGCATAATTTACCAGATGCCTGATAAGCCCTATATTTTGCCGGAGGTGTTTGAGGAAGCTAAAGTTATGCCAGATATCTTCTTATCTTCGGATGAAGGTGACGACGATGTTGAGATATCTCTTATTGATAAGGCTGACAGTCATGCAAGATGCTACGGAATGCTTAATTTTGGCGATGCTCCGGATCCTGGATATACAGAGCAGGGCAGAGGAAATGGAAACCTTGTGTGGACAAATAATGAATATGACTATCCTCATGCCATGTACATGATGTATGCAAGAAGTGGCGTAAGGCGATTTTTAGATTATGCCAATGTGGCAGCATGGCACTGGATGGATGTTGATGTGTGTCATTATTCAGCTGATCCGCTAAGGACTGGCGGGCAGTGGGAGCACACAAGACGTCATACTGGTGGCTCTGAAAATGGAGTAGGCTCACAGGGCGAGATGGTCTGCAGCCATGAATGGGTTGAGGGACTTATTGATCTGTATCACTTTACAGGGGATGAAAGAGCACTGGATACGGCTATTGGCATTGGCGAAAATGTTTTAAGGCTTTTAGATACTCCTATGTATCAGGTTGCTGGAGAAAGTAGTGCCAGGGAAACTGGCTGGGCCCTTAGAACACTGACAGCACTTTTCGTAGAGACTCATGATAAAAAGTGGGTAGAAAAGTGTCAGTGGATAGTATCCCAGTTCAAAGCCTGGAATGAAAGGTATGGTGGGTGGCTTGCTCCCTATACAGATAACACCACCATCAGAGTAGGTTTTATGATCTCTGTGGCGGTTGGTTCTCTTATGCGCTACTATAGGGTATTTCCTTCAGATGAGCTCAAAGAAATGATGGTAAAAGCCATAGATGATCTTACTGAGAATTTCATGACACCACAGGGAATCTTTGTGTACAAGGAGCTTCCAAGTCTTTCAAGAAATGGCACAAACACACTTTTGTTAGAAGCTATGGCTATAGGATATGAGCTTACTGGCGATGAGAAATATCTTGACTATGGCAAGAAAACCTTTAGAAGATCCTATGGTGAATCCCGGGGAGTGTCAGGCAGCAAGCGCATTGTGGAGGATGCTGTCATGGTGGGACAGGGTCCTACCAAGAACTTCGCCCAGAGCTTTTTGCCAATTACCAGTTTTTATGTGCAGATGGCAAGAGCAAATAAGTTGTTGTGACACAATAATTGTTATATAATCAATTTATGGAAATACGTACACCTATTATTGCAATTTTAGTATTGGCCATTCTAATGGTGATCTACCTGAGGAAGAACATCCCTCAGGTCTTTTCAACGCGCGTGTTTTTTGGCTTTCTTGTTACAGCCTGTCTTTGTCTTGTAAGCGAAATTATCGAGTGCGCAGTTTTTACTCAGCTTGATTCATCCTTTAGAGTACTTAGAAGAACAACTCAGGGTCTTTATGTTGGAACCCTTATTCTTTCAGTGTTTATGCTGGCTCTTTATGTTTATGCCAAGGCAAACCATGGAAGAATGATCTCCAAGCTTATGATCGCCATTATGACAGCTCCTGGACTTATAGCTGTTTTAGCTATAATCGTTGGAGAGATCTACTACACGAGAAGTGCATCAGGACAGTATTATAGCTATGGCCCTGCAATAGTTGTTTGCTATGTGGTTGGATTTTGCTATATTATTGCCACATTGATCTACGCTTTAGCACATAGAAAGAGACTTCGCCTGGAAGAATTTAGAGCAATTGCCATTGGCCTTGTTTTGTGGCTTGTTCTTACACTTTTCCAGTTCTTGTTCCACGGATATCAGGTTTCAGCTGTTGGGATCATGCTGATGGCACTTATACTGTTTCTGGCCATGGAAAATCCCAAGGAATTCTATGAAAAGAATATGCCTAATATCAGGAATAAAGAGGCCTTTACCCTTACTCTTGTTGAGAAATTCGGATTTAAGCAGAACTTTTTCATAGCGTCAGTTATTTTTACTGGAAGAACCTCAGTTTTATCAGGAGAAGACAGACAGCATCTTATTGATCTGCAGACTATAGTGGCAGAAAAGGCTTCATTGGAACTGGGAATTGATGCCTATCTTTCTGACTGGAATGCCCTTTCTTTTGTAATAAAAGATCCGGAGAAGGTTGAAGCTTTAATGTCCATGATTAGTAATTACAAGGACAACACCAATAACTACAAGCTGACCTATTCAATTCTGGAAGTCCCAAAATGCACAGAATATGTGGACGAAGCTCTGCAGATCCTTTCCTATGTGGCAGGTGAATATGTCTACACCCAGTCAGCTCCAAATCTTGTTATCAACAAGACCATAGTTGACAAGATGATCTATAGAAACAGCGTTGAAGATGTGGTGAGACAGGCTGTTATAGACAAGGCCTTTGACGTGTATTATCAGCCTATACTCAGCGTCAAGGAGGGAAAATTTACGTCAACAGAGGCACTTGTAAGACTGAGGCAGCCTAAGTCGGAAAATTACATTTCTCCTGAAGACTTTATTCCAATTGCTGAAAAGTGTGGTCTTATCAAGGATATTGACGATCTTGTTTTTGAAAAAGTATGTTCCTTCATCGCAAGGGAAAACCTTTCAAGCTACGGCGTTAAGACAGTTGAAGTCAATCTGTCAGGCCATGAAGTTGTTGATAAACAGACCTATGCAAGACTTCTTGGAAAGATGGAGAAATACCATATTCCACCTAAGTTTATTAACTTTGAGATCACTGAAACAGCGTATATAAACAACGACGATACATTTAAGGAAAATGTCCAAAAGCTAAAGGATATGGGAAGTACCTTCTCTATGGACGATTTTGGATCAGGATACTCAAACCTCTTAGAGCTTCTTAAGATGGACTACAAGCTTGTTAAGATGGACAAAGAGTTTGTCTGGAACTGCCTTGACAAGTCAAAACCAGAAAACCAGCGCATGCTTGAGTATTCCATAAGCTTCCTTAAAGACTATGGCCTTCATATACTGGCAGAAGGTGTAGAAACTGTAGAACAGGCTGAAATTTTGGTAGAAAAAGGTGTAGAATATTTACAGGGATTTTACTATTCAAGACCTATACCAGAAAATGAATATATTGAGTTTCTTAAGGCACAGAAAGGAGAAAGACAATGAACGAGGCTCTATATGATGCAGTATTCTCTTACGGAGAAAA
>CAMVJI010000251.1 GCA_947167765.1 uncultured Butyrivibrio sp.
TTATCTTCGAGCAGAATGATAAGTACTATGCATATGTCTGCAAGAATAGTGAAAACCCTATCTACGCGCCAGTCAAGATCGAAGAGGCAGAGTTCGACAACCAGGAGAACTGCTCGATCTACACTATTGGCAAGTATGTAGTTGGCTACGGCGAACTCGAGGATGAGACACCAGTTATCACAGACAGCGAGGGCTTCATCGGAGCCGGAAGAGCTATCACAGAAAAAGAGGCGCTGGCATTTGTAGCTGAATAAATGAATTGAAATGGCGGGCTTGATGCCCGCTATTTTTTTTGCCACAAGACACGGGGACGGTTCTACTGTCTCATTGCGCGCAATGAGACAGTAGAACCGTCCCCGTGTCTTGTCCCCGTGTCTTGTACCAACAGAACCACTTTTTTTGACCGAATAGACACGAAAAACGACCGAATAGACAGGAAGTATTCAATTAATTACGATATTAGGTGACAATTGTATATACACAAATTGTAAAGGTGGTAAAAATGTCAGACTTACTGGATATCAAGCTTATTATTGATAAAGCCTGCGAAAAGCTCACTGTCACCATAAGAAACAATGAGCGAAATGACGACGTTGAAGGCGTCATTGCAGCAATCGAAGCCTATGCCAACAAAAAGATCCCAATGGTCCCAGCGTATTTTAAAGACAGCGTTGTAATGCTGCCACAGGGACAGATCTTCAGGCTCTATATCTCAAACAGAAAGGTTATGGTGCAGACCTCTGGAAGAGTGTACGAGGTCAGAAAAACCTTAAGGGAACTGGAGGCGGTTCTTGACCCTGATCGGTTTGTACGTATCTCCCAGTCAGAGATCATAAACCTTCGAAAGGTAAAGAGCTTTGACTTTTCAGCTACAGGCACCATCGGTGTTGAGATGGAGAACGGCGAAAGCACGTGGGTGGCCAGAAGACGTATCAGGGATGTGAAGAGTGCCCTGATGAAAGGAGGCAGCCATGGATTTAAAAACTAAGTTTATCATTAGGGCGCTCCTGGGATTATCTCTTGGGATGATAATAGGAGCCATTATGTATGTGCTAAGTGTAAACGACAACGAGCCTGTGGATAAGGTGTACCTTCTTATGCAGTTGTTCGGCTCCGGAATAATGGGCATTGTAGGCAACGGCGGAGCCATAGTATATGACTTTGAAGATTGGGGGCTCGGAAGAGCGACCTTCACTCACTATATAGTGACATTTTTTACAATGCTCTCCATAAGCGAGATCCTGGGATGGTTTTCACATGACATCTTACTTATCGTTGTTTTGGCATTTTCTTTTGTGTATCTGATCATCTGGGGAACTGAGTACTTTGTATGGAAAAAAGAGATAAGACAGATGAACAGGCAGCTTGGACTCTTAAAAGGAGAGCAGGAATAAGCGGACTATCCGCAAAAGGGAGAACGAAGTTATGACAGATATCAATTATGATGCCATCGGAATAGTGGTAATGCATCTTGGAGGTAGCCAGTACCAGGTCAAATTTGATGATGGTGCTGAGCTTGTTGCAACTTACCAGTCAGATGGAGAGGTTCCAGATGGGGCCGGAGTGGGACTTTTGGCAGTTGACGGTGGTTGGACCATGCAGGTTTTAAAAGGGTGAATCTATGAAAAAGCTTAAGATCCTGGTAACTGGAAAAAACAAAAGAATTGCAGGAGACATCTGTAATCATCTTGCAGAGGATAAGGATTACTACGTTATAAAGTGTCCGGCCAAGCAGGATGAGCTTTTTGAAACCGTGCCCAATGAAAGACCAAGGGTAATAATCATATGTCTTGGAGATGAGACCAGGGACTCAGTAAAGACCTATGACATCTTAAAAGAATGCGCAAAACTCGGGGCTATTACTCTTATTGTGGTGGCCAACATCGAAGACAAGAGCGTATTTATCAAATATACCGGACTTGAGAAGATGTTCTTTTTATCAAGGCCAGTATCTCTTTACATGCTCTACGACAAGCTTGAAGAGGTGGAAAAGAAATATCTCGATGGCGAAGACGATGACGCTTTGTTGTCCGAGTATGTAAATCCCAATCCTGACAGGATCACGAGGAAGCATATCCTTGCGGTTGATGATTCCTCGCAGCAGCTTATGCAGATAAAAGAGCATTTAAAGGAGTTCTATGATGTTACTCTTGTGGGTTCCGGTAAGGATGCATTTAAACTTCTGTCAAAAAAGAGGGTTGACCTTATCCTTCTTGATTATATGATGCCTGAGATGGATGGACCTGAGGTGTTTAAAAAGCTAAAAGAGGATCCGCTGTACGCATACATTCCCGTAATATTTCTTACCGGTGTCACGGAAAAAGAGCTTGTTATAAAGACGTTAGTGGACCTTAAACCCCAGGGATATATTGTTAAACCCTCGAAGAAATCTGAACTTGTAGCTAAGATTATTGATGTTTTAGGATAGGAGTTTTCTATGGAAATGGATATTTCTTTTCTCGATACAAAGGGTATAGATATCAGGACTGGAATAGAGTTTACGGGGAATAAAGAAAAGTATATTTCTGCCTTGAAACGCTATTTTAATAGCTATGAGGACAACTGTAGAAAGGTCTCTGAGTTATATGATAAGGGCGACATGGACAACTACAGTATCACGGTCCATGCTCTTAAAAGTAATTCGAAAATGGTTGGTGCCATGGCACTTGCTGAGATCTTTGAAAAACTTGAGATAGCTTCAAGGGAAGGTGGCATCACATATGTAAGGGAAAATCATAATAAAATGCTGGATGCTTACAGGGAGTTTACAGAGCTTATCCGTCCCATCGGAGAAGCTGATGTGGAGCCACCTGCTGATGAGATTGGTGTAGAAAAAGCTAAAGAGATTGTAAGCGAGCTTCTTGAGGCTTTGGATGATTTCGATGATGAGAAGTCAAAGGATCTTGCGGGAAAGCTATCAGGCTATCCATTCAGACTTACACAGAAAGATCTGTTAACTAAGGCTATAAAGCTTATTGATGATTTTATGTATGATGATGCAGCAGGGATCATAAAAGAAATATCTGAAACTATTGAGTGACAGGTCTTAAATAGAGAGGTAAGCGACTGGATGAAATACGTAAGGATAGCTCTTTCAGTAATGCTGATACTTGTTTTTGGATACATTGTAATTGGAGAATTAGCATTTCCCTTTGATTCTCCAAGAAGTGGATTTATCTGTGAAAACCTCCCAGTTAAGTGGTATAAGGTAGAAGCTGATGGATCCAAGGAGCCCTTTGAGATTCCTGGGCACACTGAGGGAGATGTGGTCCTTGAAGGCGTGTTGCCGAATGACATAGACAGGAACATGTCTTCACTATGCTTTCGCGGAATGGACATGGAAGTATACATTGACGGAAGCCTTCGGGATGAGTTTAAGACCACGGACTATCATTTCTTGGGAGACCGTTCCGCCGAGTGCTATCTTTTTGTGCCTCTTTATCCCGAGGATTCAGGTAAGACCATCAGAC
>CAMVJI010000252.1 GCA_947167765.1 uncultured Butyrivibrio sp.
CCCTTAGGTATATTGCGCCTCTTTCTGCGGTTTTACTTGCTTTATGTGAGATGTACTCAGGTGGGCAGGTATACATAGCTTACATCTATTACTGCATTCTTTTATTTGTTCTGGGGCAGATAATATGGACCACTATTGGGTTTAAAAAGAAAAGGCCTATAACCGGAGCAGTATTTGGCATCATCTGGTATTTTCTTCCAGTCAATATCTATGTTTTATTTAGCCAGGGCAATTTAGCCATGGCTCTTTGTGTTTTTTTAATTCCGGCATTTCTTTTAGCTGTATCAGAATATCTTGGCAGTAACAGGTTTAAAGACCTGGTGGCAATAATGTTCTTTAGCTGCCTTATGATCCTGTCACATACTGGAACAGCGCTTCTTCATTTTCTTCTTGTATGTATCTATATGCTTTTGCAGCGCCTTTATTTTAGGAACCGAAGAAGAATGTCCAAGGTTTTTGTCAGCTTTTTTATTTCATTCCTTATCTGCGGAATCTATACAGTTCCTATGCTGATAGGAGGCTATGACTTTGAAAAGCTTGATAAGGCTGGTAATTTCTTCCAGAGTATTTTGATCACTTTAAATCCTGTATATAGGATTAATTCGCCAGAAGCAGCTTATTTTGGGCTTTCGCTGGTTATCATCGCCATACTTGGAATAATGGTAAGTAACAAAAAATCTGCTCCCATGTATATCTGTGCTGTACTGACAGTTCTTTTGACCGGTTCTACAGCATATCTTATGATCCGCATAATCCCAGGGGCGGAGATGCTCTGGATGCTGCTACTCCTTCCAGGGGCTGCGTGCTTTGTTCTTCTTGGAACGATTTACTGGGAAAAGCTTAGAAAATGGATACTTTTAGTGTTTGTTTTGCTTATTGCAGTTGATTCTATTCCTTCTCTTTACTGGATTTATGGCTATGGAAATGGCAGGCAGCCAGGACAGAGGATCGTTGAGCTGTCCGAGAAAACTCTTATAAAAGAAGCAAAAGAGCTGACAAAGCAAAGGGTTGCCTTTATTGATCTCGGAGAACTTCCAGGAGAAGGAGTCTTTGCCCTCAGCTACGGACCAGATGGGGTTCAGGAAGTCTTTGGACAAAAGTATGAGACCGCTGTTACCAGCGATAATACCAGAAGGCTCAACATGGCTCTTAATGATGAGTACTACGGTTATCTCTTTGACAGATGCATAACTTTAGGAGCTGACACTGTTATCATAGACAAAGAGCAGGTTCCCTATGGTGAAAAGAGCCTTGTTAAGCTTGATAAGGCTGCAGAAGAGTGCAATTACGATTTCCTTTATGAAAATAGCAGATACATGCTTTATCATCTTTCCGGAATCAATTCATATTATGGCACCAAGACTAAATATGATGCCATCGGTATCGGATATAGTGCATATTCTCTGTCATTGGCCTTCCCAAATATAAGAGAAACCAGTGATGAGTACTTAGATCACTATAGCTATGAGGAACTTTCCCAGTATAAGACTGTTTATCTTTCAGGATTTTATTACGATGACAGAACAGCGGCTGAAAATCTGGTGAGAAAGCTTTCTGAGAATGGCGTAAGAATAGTAATACTGGCAGATGGCATGCCAGAGGACAGGGATACCAGAACAAAGACCTTCCTCGGAGTAACCTGCAACGTTATACAGTTTGAAAATGGCTATCCGATATTGTATACCCAGGACTTTGGAGAAATGGACTGCGACTTATTCCCAAGAGGATATTCAAAGTGGATAACCTACTACTTAAATGGTCTTAAGGACGTAAAGGGAACAATTTACGACAACAATATTGAGCTGGCTTTCTTTGGATCAGGTATCAATGAGAATGTCTGCTACATAGGACTTAATATTCCTTTCTATTACTATTTAACCAGGGACTCCCATGCGGAAAAGATCATGCAGTGGGTAATGGGAATGGAGCCGAGCAGGCTTCCAGAAAAAGAAATATATCCTATTGAAGTTTCATCATTTCTTAATGGAATGATGATAAACAGCCCTGCTGATGATCTTAATACCGGAATTGCTTATCAGGATATATTCAGGTCTGATAAAGCTTTAAGTGAAGATAATAACCTTTTGGTTGTTGGAAGTGGGAACACGATCATAAGAGTGGTTTATCCATATTTGATGGAGAGCCTCATTGCCACAGGAATTGGTGTGATCCTCTGCATGATATTCCTGGTTTACTGTCTTTCATCTGAGATACGGGACAGGGAAAAGGCGGTTCATAAATCTGAATTAGAAGACGAAGAAGATGACAATACCGGCAAAAATGAAAATGCTGATGAAGTCGAATCTTCAGAGAAAGCTGAGGCAGAGGATACTGAGCCGGAGAAAACTGTGGCAGAAGATGCTAAGAATAAAGATCCTGGAAAGCCAGAAACAAAAACCAAATATGACCTTAAAGCATTTGACCTGGACTTTACGGCGGGAGATGATTTTGATATTCCATTTGGAAAAAGAAAAAAATAAGGAATGATACTGATGGAAACTATGATTTTTAAAACCAGTGCCCCAGTTTTAACAAAATAGCTGCTTATATAGTTGATTGGTGTTGTGCAATATGCTATAATAGTTAAAAATGTGACATATTGCATGTAACTATAAATTTTGCTATGTCAAAGGAGGTTTTTTATGTTATTTCAACTTTACAGCGACCATGCCTCTATGCAGCTGATTGGTTGGGTATTAGTGTTTGTGGGACTTATTCTCATGAACGAGATTGGTCGTAGGACCAAACTGGGTGGAATGATCGTATTTGTAGCTATTCCTACAATCCTTACAGTTTATTTCATCCTTGCTCATGTAGGCATGTTTGGTGGCAAGTCAAATCCTACTGTAGCATTTATGGACGGATGGTTCCATTACTTCAAGCTTTACGCTGCAGATATTGGCTGTGTAGGCTTTATGATGATCAAGTACAAATGGGGCATTGGCAAGGAAAAATGGTTCAAATGGTTCCCATGGTTCATCGTTGCAGCTAACATCATGATCGCTAACGTTTCTGATATGGAGTCTGCTCTTGCAGCATTCTCAATCACTGGCAACCTTTCAGGTGCTTGGTGGGCATCAAACGAGGGCGTATTCATCTATGGTGGATGGTGGAACGTAGTTAACGCTCTTGCAGGACTTATCAACATCTTCTGCATGACAGGCTGCGTACATCTTTACACATCTAAGGACAAGAACCAGGCTGATATGCTTTGGCCTGATATGACAATCTGGTTCATACTCGCATACGATGTTTGGAACTTTGAGTACACATACCTCAACCTTCCTACACATTCATGGTACTGTGGTGTAGCACTTCTTCTTGCTCCTACATTTGCTAACGCATTCTGGAACAAGGGCGCATGGATCCAGAACCGTGCTAACACACTTGCTATCTGGTGCATGTGGGCACAGGTTGTTCCTGCATTCCAGCTTTCTTCACGCTTTG
>CAMVJI010000253.1 GCA_947167765.1 uncultured Butyrivibrio sp.
GCAGATCCACTTATATACTTTTATTTCAGATTCATTTTTCCAAATGAGAGCAGCCTTCGTATGATGCCGGCAGATAAATTTTATGATATATTTATATCTGCAGGAATTTCAAGTTATGCAAATGAGTTCTTTAAGGGCGTCTGCAGGGAATACGTTCTAAGGCTTGAAGAGAGAGGCCTTCTTCCATTTGAGATTGGAGATGAGGGCGAATGGATAGGTAAGGACGGCAATATTGATATCATTGCCCAGAGTGATATGGGAGATACTGCCATAGGTATCTGTGCATGGCAACGTCAGATCACTCATGAGGACCTTTTGAAGCTTGAAGACTGTGCTAAAAAAGCAAGACTTGAGGGAGATCTGATCTATCTCTTTTCAACTGCAGGTTTTGATGAGTGGCTTTTGGATGCGTCTCTTAAGCCAGGGGCAAAGCTTAGGCTGATAGGAATAGATGAACTAACGAATGGCTAATAAATCGGTTTATATTGCGGAGAAACCAAGCGTGGCACAGGCTTTTGCCAGTGCCCTGAAGATAAATTTTCAAAGAAAAGATGGCTACCTCGAATCAGATGAGGCCATCGTCACATGGTGTGTGGGACATCTGGTAACAATGAGTTACCCGGAGGCCTATGATTCCAAGTACGGAAGATGGGCTTTTGACACACTTCCATTCATTCCTGATACTTACAAGTACGAAGTTATCGGGAATGTCTCCAAACAATTCAGGATAGTCAAGGGATTACTTAATAGAGACGATGTTGACACGATATATATATGCACTGACTCAGGGCGAGAGGGTGAATATATATATCGTCTTGTTGACATGCAGGCAGGAGTTAAGGGCAAGGTCCGCAAAAGAGTCTGGATCGACTCCCAGACTGAAGAGGAGATCCTAAGGGGCATAAGAGAAGCCAAGGACGACTCTGAGTATGACAATCTTGGAGCTTCTGCGTTCCTTAGGGCAAAAGAGGACTACCTTATGGGTATCAACTTCTCAAGGGCTCTGACACTTCGCTATGCTTACTCCATCAAAAACTACTTGGGACTTGATAAGTGCGTAATATCTGTGGGCCGCGTTATGACCTGCGTCCTTGGAATTGTGGTGGACAGGGAGAGAGAAATAAGGGACTTTGTGAAAACGCCTTTTTACAGAGTTGTGGCAGGAGCCTCAATAAATGGCAAAACCTGCGACTGCGAGTGGAGAGTAACTCCTGACTCCCATTATGATTCATCACCTCTTTTGTACAGTGAAAAGGGCTTTAAGGCAAAAGAGAGTGCCCTTTCCCTTATAGATGAGGTCAAGGGCTCTTTGGGAGATATTAAGGCAGTAGTAGAAAAGTGCGAAAGCAAGAAGGAGGTAAAGAATGCGCCGCTTCTTTATAACCTTGCTGAGCTTCAAAATGACTGTTCAAGGTTCTTTAAGATAAATCCGGATGAGACTCTGGCCATTGCACAGGAGCTCTACGAGAAAAAGCTCACAACCTATCCAAGAACTGACGCAAGAGTAATGTCCAGCGCCATTGCCAAGGTGATAGATAAAAACATTAGTGGGATTTTGAATTATGAGCCCTGTGCCATTTTTGCCAAGTCAATAATGCAGCATGAGGCTTTCAAGAACATAGAAAAGACAAGATATGTAAATGACAAGGCAATTACAGACCACTATGCCATTATTCCTACAGGACAGGGACTATCTGCACTTTCATCCCTAAGTCCCACAGCCCAGAAGGTCTACGAGATCATAGTAAGAAGGTTCCTTGCAGTATTTTATCCCCCTGCAACATACCAGAAGATAGCTCTTGAGCTTTCACTTGCCAATCAGAAGACAGAGGGAAGGCTTGAACATTTCTTTTCAAACTTCAAGATCCTTACAGGCAAAGGGTATCTTCACGTAATGGACTACTCCTTCTTTAAGAAAAATGAGGATGCGGCTGCAAAGAAGCAGAACAAGCAGGATGAGGAGGCAGAAGGCGGATCTGATAAAGAGGAAGAGCAGACAGTTACTGACGAAGAGCTCTTTGAGTATCTTAAAAAGCTTAAGAAAAAAGATGAGCTTACCATCGAGAACTGTGAGATAAAGGAAGGGGAGACCAAACCTCCAAAGCGCTACAACTCAGGAACTATCATCCTTACAATGGAAAATGCAGGACAGTTCATTGAGGATGAGGAGCTTAGAAGCCAGATCAAGGGCTCTGGAATTGGAACCAGCGCCACAAGAGCTGGAATACTAACAAAGCTCGTAAACAACAAGTACCTTAGCCTCAACAAAAAGACTCAGATCATAACCCCCACACAGATGGGAGAGATGATCTATGAGACGGTAGCTCTTTCCATGAAGCCAATGCTGAACCCTGCACTTACAGCCAGCTGGGAGAAGGGACTTACTGGAGTTGCTGATGGCAGCATCTCAGAGGATGAGTACCTTATCAAGCTTAATGATTTTGTCACAAAAAGAACCAATATGGTTAAGGACAACGATTACAGGAACCTGTTAAAGCCAAGATTTGACTATGTAGCCAAAAACTACAAAGCTCCTAAAAAATCTGTTAAAAATATATCATAACCATTGAAATAAGCGGCTGTTTATGCGAGAATATAAGTTGGCACGGGCCACGGCCCGACATTTTGTGAGTAAGTAATCAGATATTACTTTACAATACGAAAGGAGATTTTCACATGATTTACTCAACAGAGGTAAAAAACATGTGCCCTGTAACACAAGGGGTACACCATGGCGCAGCTCCCATTCCGGAAGAAGCAAAGTGGGTTAAGTCAAAAGAAATTAAGGACATTTCAGGCTATACACATGGTATTGGCTGGTGTGCTCCTCAGCAGGGTGCCTGCAAGCTTTCCCTCAACGTTAAGGATGGTATCATCCAGGAAGCACTTGTAGAGACAATCGGATGCTCAGGAATGACACATTCAGCAGCTATGGCTTCTGAGATCCTTCCTGGTCTTACAGTTCTTGAGGCTCTTAATACCGACCTTGTGTGCGATGCTATCAACACAGCTATGAGAGAGCTCTTCCTTCAGATCGTTTACGGACGTACACAGTCTGCATTCTCTGAGGATGGACTTCAGATCGGTGCTGGTCTTGAGGATCTTGGTAAGGGCAATCGTTCAATGGTTGGTACAACCTACGGAACACTTGAGAAGGGACCTCGTTACCTTGAGCTTACTGATGGATATATCACAGATATCGCTCTTGATGAGAACGATGAGATTATCGGATACAAGTATGTTAACTTTGGCAAGATGATGGACTTCATCAAGGCCGGAGATGATGCTAACACAGCTCTTGAAAAAGCTAAGGGTCAGTACGGACGTGTTAATGATGCTGTTAAGTGCATTGACCCAAGACATGAATAATAGGTAAGGAGGAATAATAAAATGGCTTTATTTGAATCATATGAAAGAAGAGAGCCCCAGATCCTGGCTTGCC
>CAMVJI010000254.1 GCA_947167765.1 uncultured Butyrivibrio sp.
TCTTTTTATCCAACATGTCCCACGACATCAGAACTCCCATGAATGCCATAATAGGCTATATCGATCTGGCCGAAAATGAGGCATCGACCTATGAGGAACTGCAGGAATACCTTTCTAAGATCAAGGCCTCCAGTAAACACCTTCTTGCCCTTATAAATGATGTACTGGAGATGAGCCGAATTGAGAGTGGCAAGATGGAGCTTGAGCTGGTTCCGGTGAATCTAAAGAGCGCAATGGATGATCTTAGGGATCTCTTTTCAACTCTTATGAGAGAAAAGAAGATCGAGTACATTGTGGATACAGAAGGAATCAGCAATGAGTACGTGTATTGCGATAAAAACAGGTTAAACAGGGTGCTTTTAAATCTTGTGAGCAATGCCTACAAGTTCACTCCTGAAGGTGGCAAGGTCACAGCTTCGGTAAAAGAAGAAAAGCAAAGGATAAAGGAAAAGGCATTATATGAGATAAGCGTAAAGGACAACGGAATTGGAATGTCCAAGGAGTTTGTAGATAGGGTTTTTGACGCTTTTGAAAGAGAGGATGATACGGCAGTAAGCGGCATACGTGGAACCGGCCTTGGAATGAGCATTGTTAAAAGAATTGTAGACATGATGGGCGGAACTATAGATGTTAAGTCCGAAAAGGGAAAGGGCACAGAGTATGTCATAAAGCTTGAACTACAACTTCAGTCAGAGGAAGATATAAAGAAGGCAAAAGAGTCCCAGGCAAACAGGCCAAGTATCATGGATTTTACTGGCAAAACAGTTCTTTTGGTAGACGACATGCCAATAAACAGGAAAATTGCAGAAAAGCTTCTTGAGCGCAGTGGCTTTATTGTTGAACAGGCTGAAAATGGCCAGGAAGCAGTTGAAATTGTAAGAAATAGTACCCCGGGGCATTTTGACGTTATCCTTATGGATGTCCAGATGCCACTTCTTAACGGCTATGAAGCCACCATGGCCATAAGGAGCCTTCCTGATCCCTTGGTTTCCCAGGTGCCTATCGTGGCAATGACAGCCAATGCCTTCTATGAGGACATCCGAAAAGCTAAAGAAGCAGGAATGGACGGGCATATAGCCAAGCCAATTGATGTAAAAAAGATGCTGGAGGAGCTTACAAGGATCCTTGGCTAAATGTTTACTTGAAAACACAATATATGGTATAATGTGTTTACAAGTCATACAAATAGAGGGGGATCTACGCATGAAGAAGATCTACGTACTGGACACCAACGTTTTGATTCAGGCACCTCACGCTTTGAAGTGTTTTGATGATAACGAGGTCGTTCTTCCGCTGGTAGTCTTGGAGGAGCTTGATACTCACAAGAGAGATGAGGGTGAGAGAGGAGCTAATGTCAGAGAAGCTATCAGGATCTTAGAGCAGCTGCGGGGCGCAGGAGATCTGGTAGCTGGTGTGGAGCTTGATAATGGAGGACTTCTCAGGGTTGAGAAGAACTTCAAGGATGTGGAGCTTCCCAAGGATATGGCAGACTATAAGTCTGACAACCGCATTCTGAAGGTGTGCAAGGGACTTAAAGAGACTAGTAAGGAACAGGTAATTCTGGTTACCAAGGATATTCTGATGCGTATAAAGGCTCAGCTCCTTGGCATTAAATCAGAGGATTTCACAACCGAGCAGGTTGCAGGAGAAGGAGATCAGTACAGCGGCAGGATTGATGTATATGCCCCTGAAGATGTATTTAAGGATTTCAAGAAAAAAGGCATTCCGGTAGACAAGGTTTACTGCTGTGATGAAGATGGCAATAAATATGCTCCGGAGCTTTATGAGAACGAATTTGTAATAGTAAGAGCAGATCAGTCACTTTCCAAGACTCAGATGGGAAGAGTTTCAAAGGGTATGATCAAAAAGCTCGAGTACGAAAAGAGCCAGCCTTACGGCGTTAAGCCAAGAAATGCCGGTCAGTACTTTCTTCAGGAAGCCCTGATGCAGCCAGCTGACGTGGCGCCTCTTGTAATAGTCAAGGGTATGGCTGGAACAGCCAAGACCTTCTACTCACTGGCTGTAGGCCTTGAGAAGATGATCAACCGCCCAACAGGTGAGTACAGAAGGATCCTCGTGTGCAGGCCAAACTCCCAGTTTGATGATGACATCGGATTTTTACCTGGTGATGAGCAGGAGAAGATATCACCGCTTATGAGGCCTATCATAGATAACCTTGAGCAGCTCATTGACTCCAATGAGGAAGAGAGATACAAGGATGAAAAAGAGCTTCAGGGCAAGACTGATGAAGTCTTTGAAAGAGGTATAGTTCAGTGTGAGGCCCTAAACTTCATCAGAGGCCGTTCCATCTTAAAGACCTACCTCATCATTGATGAAGCCCAGAACATGACACCTACTCAGGCAAAGGGTATCATCACAAGGGCAGGTAAGGACACCAAGATTATCCTTCTTGGAGATCCTAACCAGATCGACAGACCTTTCCTTGATGAGAGGACCAACGGACTTTCTTATGCATCAGAGCATATGAAGGGGAGCCCCTTTGCATGGCAGATATCTCTTTCTGCGTCAGAGTGTGAGCGAAGCCTCCTTGCTATGGATGCTATTGAGAGAATGAGAGATAAGGGCTAAAAATAAAGTCCCGGATCTATGTTGATCCGGGACTTGTTTATGTTTTAGAGATGGCCCTTTTTTATTATATCCTTGCCAAATTCTTTTTTCAGTTTTTCGGTCATGGCATCCAGTTTTTTTTGTTTCTCTCTGTTTGGAGTATTGGAGAATTGAGAATTATTACTGCCTTGAGACATCATATTATTGTCAAAGAGGCTTAGCTGCTGATAAGAACCATCGTCAAGCTTACTTACTCCGACACCTACAAGGCGGACAGTCTCACCCTTTATGAAAAGACCTTCATCTCCAAGAAGAAGCTTGTCACATAGTTCTTTTGAATACTTGTAGATATTCTGTTCGTCGCAGATGGAGCTCTCCAGCTGAAGCTGGGCAGAGTGGCGCTTGAAATTGCCAGTCTTAACGGAAACAGTAATGGTGCGTCCATAGACCTTGTCTCTCTTAAGCCTTCCGGAAACCTTCTCTGACAGGAACTTAAGGATTGGAACGATATCTTTATCATATCCATCTGCGTTTAAGTCATTTTTTAAAGTGGTCTCATTGGAATAACTCTTGGCATCCTCGTAAGTATCTGTCACCTCGGCGCTTCCAAAGCCGTTGGCACTTCTATAGATATAACTTCCGGCGTTAGCTCCAAGGAAGGAAATAAGCATTTCAGGATCTGAGGTGGCAGCATCGCCAATTGTCCTGATTCCTATATTCTGTAGTCTTGCAGCAGTCTGCTTGCCACATCCAAAGAGATCTCCGATGGGCAGAGGCCACATCTTATCCTGTATTTCCTCAGGGAAAAGAGTATGGATCCTGTCAGGCTTGGTAAAGTCGCTGGCCATCTTGGCCAGGAGCTTATTACAGG
>CAMVJI010000255.1 GCA_947167765.1 uncultured Butyrivibrio sp.
AGAGACTCTCAGGGAAGAAAGATGAGTAAATCCCTTGGAAATGGTATCGATCCTCTTGAAGTAATTGAGAACTACGGTGCTGACGCTCTTCGTCTTACAATCGTTACTGGTAATGCGCCAGGTAACGACATGAGATTCTACAACGAGAGAGTAGAGAACTGCCGTAACTTTGCTAATAAGGTATGGAATGCTTCCAGATTTATCATGATGAACATGAAGGATGATGCTCCTTCTGCTATTCATCAGCCTCAGCCGGAGGGACTCCTTGCTGAGGACCACTGGATCCTTTCAAGACTTAATTCCACAATCAAAGAAGTTACCGAGAACATGGACAAGTTCGAGCTTGGTATCGCTGTTCAGAAGGTATATGACTTTATTTGGGATGAATTCTGCGACTGGTACATTGAGATGGTTAAGCCTCGTCTCTACAACTCTGACGATGCATCTTCTCATGAGGCAGCGCTTTGGACACTTCAGACTGTTCTGATAGGTGCCCTTAAGCTCCTTCATCCTTATATGCCATTTATTACAGAGGAGATCTTCTGCACTCTTCAGGATGAAGAGGAGTCAATCATGATCTCTGACTGGCCAGTATACAAGGAAGAGTGGAACTATGCTGATGACGAGAGAGCAGTTGAGCTTATGAAAGAAGCTGTTCGCGGTATCAGAAACGTTCGTACTCAGATGAACGTTGCTCCTTCAAGAAAGGCTAAGGTCTTTGTTGTAAGTGAAAACAGCGAGATCCTTGATACATTCAGGGCAGGTAAGCTCTTCTTTGAGTCCCTTGCATATGCGTCTGAATCTGTTTGCCAGAGCGACAAGAGCGGTATTGCAGATGATGCAGTATCTGTAGCCATTGCAAACGCTACTATATACATTCCTTTCTCAGATCTTGTGGATATTCAGGCTGAAATTCAGCGTCTGACCAAGGAAAAAGAGAAACTTGAAGGTGAGCTTGCCCGTTCCAGGAACATGCTCAGCAATGAGAAGTTCCTTTCCAAGGCTCCAGAAAGCAAGATTGCAGAAGAAAAGGCCAAGCAGGAGAAATACCAAAAGACCTATGATCAGATTACAGAAAGACTCTCTCAGCTCAAAGGTTAAGAGCTAAGACTTTAGGATTAGTATGGACGACACTTTGAATTTGGCAGTCTCTGAGCTTATAGAGAGAGCTGATAACAATGCTAAGATAACAATTGCTGAGTGTGAGGGGCTCCTTAATATGATCCCCAAGTTCACACAGAAGCATTCATTGGAGGAAACCAGAGCGTTCTTGGACTATCTGGGATCCCCCGATGAAAATATCAGGATCATCCACGTGGCAGGCACCAATGGTAAGGGATCTGTCTGCAGCTATATTTCATCAGTACTAACTAAGGCTGATTACTCCGTGGGACTTTTTACATCGCCCCATCTTGTTTCATTAAATGAGAGGTTTGCCATAGACGGTAAGCCCGTTTCAGAGGGCGTATTTGTGGAAGTTTTTGTAGAGGTCTTAAGGCGTGTTGCAGAGTATGACGAAAACGACTACTTCCCCACATATTTTGAGCTTTTGTTCTTTGTAGCAATGCTTCTTTATGATGTATATCCTGTTGACTATCTCATTTTGGAGACAGGCCTTGGAGGCAGACTTGATGCCACCAATGTAGTAAGAAAGCCCGTTCTTTCCATTATCACTGAGATTGGCTACGACCACATGGAGTACCTTGGCACAAGCCTTGAGGAGATCGCAGCTGAGAAGGCAGGCATTATCAAGACCGGAGTGCCAGTTGTCTTTTTTGATAAGAGAAAAGAAACTTCTGATGTCATCAAAAAGGTCGCCCTTGAAAAGGAAGTAAGGGCCATCTGCGTGGAAGACAAAAACATAGAAGATGTGTCATTTACAGGGGATGAGGGAGGCAATAAATGCATTGCTTTTTCATATAAATCCCTATATGATAAATATGCTGATCTAAGGCTTGCCACATGGGCTCTTTACCAGACTCAGAACGCAGCTGTGGCAGTTACAGCCCTTGAGATCTTAAGGGATTCAGGAGCCGATATCAGCGAACTGGATATCAGAGAAGGCCTTCTTTCTGCCAAGTGGAGCGGAAGGATGGAGGAGATGAGACCTGGCATCTATGTTGATGGTGCACATAACATTGATGGAATACAGGCTTTTCTCGACAGTGTTTCAAGGATATCCTGTGAAGGCAAGAAACATCTGGTGTTTGGTATTATGTCGGACAAGCTCTACAAAGATATCATCAGTATGATATTAAAGAGCGGGCTCTTTGACTCCATATATGTTACTATCCTTGAATCAGACAGATCAGTATCCATGTCAGATCTTAAGATCGCTTTCGAGGACAGCAAGGATGAACTTGGAATCATTGGACTTCCGATCAAATACTACAGCAATGTTAGAGATTGCATAACAGATGTTATTACAATGAGAAAGTCCGGCGACTGTGTATTTGCCGCAGGTTCTTTATACCTGGTGGGACAGATCAAGTCAGCCATATGACCATATTGATTAAGTGAGGTTACAGATGCTTAATTTTGAAGAGGAACTTAAAAAGTTCAAACCAAGTCTTGAAATAGAAGACGCTGAAGAAATCATATACAATCAGGATCTGGATGATATGTCAGATGTCCTTGTTAAGCTTCTTAAGGATGCCAAGGACGAAGCTGATTCTGCAAAGAGGACTAGGTGATCATGGCAAAGACCAAGGACAGGCTGGCTAGCCTTTCTAATAGATTTTATAATGAGGGCCTTGAGAAAGCTTCTGTTCGCGATATGACAGGGGCAATTAATTCACTTAGGGACAGCCTCAAGTTTAACAAGAACAATATTGATGCCAGAAATCTTCTGGGACTTATCTACTACGAGACAGGAGAGGTAGTTCCTGCTCTTTCAGAGTGGGTAATCAGTAAGAATCTCAAGGCTGAGGACAATATAGCTGACAGCTATATGGACATGGTAAGAAACAACCCATCAGAGCTTGAGACCATCAATCAGACCATCAAGAAGTTTAATATTGCTCTGAATTACTGCCATCAGGACAGCCTTGATCTGGCGGTTATTCAGCTTAAGAAGGTGCTTTCTTTAAACTCCAAGTTTATTAAAGCCCATCTTTTGCTTGCACTTTTATATCTAAAAAATGGCAACTGGGACAGAGCTAAGATCGAATCCCAGAAGGCCCTTAAGCTTGACTCAGGATCAGTCCTTGCAAAGCGCTACTTAAAGGAAGCTGACAGTATGCTCCTTCCTGGAGAGAGCGGCAAACTGGTTTCTGACGTGGCGGCAGCTGAGAGCGACGATGTCATCAGATACAACAGCGGAAACGAGATGATCATCCAGCCTATCAAGAAGTCTGCAATCTCAAGATCCAACTCCATCTGGGG
>CAMVJI010000256.1 GCA_947167765.1 uncultured Butyrivibrio sp.
GGTGATCCGTCTTCGTTTCTTGAAAGGTACTTCTCTGTAATACCATCAAAGGCCTTCATGGCCACATCTTCAAATCTCTTTGGGATATATCCAAGGCGCACGCCCTTTAAAAGTCCGTAGGCGATAAGGGCTGTACCTGAAGTCTCAAGGTAGTTCCTGTCATCATCTTTTTTATCCACAACCTGATAGAACATTCCGCTCTCATCCTGGAATGGGATAAGGGCATTGGCTAGGTCCTCAAGCATGGTCTGAAGATATCTATACTCGTAGTACATGGACTCGTCCATGGCCTCAGCTGTGTCAACCAAAGCTACTGTGAACCAACCAAGGGCTCTTAGCCAGAAGTTAGGCGAAAGACCTGTGTCTTTGTCTGCCCAATACATGTCTCTGCTCTCGTCGTATCCGTGGTAATAAAGACCAGTCTTTTTATCCTTCATAAGAGCTTCTACATTTTTGAACTGTTTAAAGGAATCAAGACAGCCCTGCATCTTGTTGTATCTCTTTTCATATTCCATGTAGAAGGGCTGTGCCATATACATTCCATCAAGCCAGACCTGATAGGGGTAGATCTTCTTATGCCAGAAGTTCCCGGCATTGGTCCTTGGCATGGTGGCAAGCTGGCTTCTTGCTGTATCCATGGCCTTTCTGTATTTCTCTTTTCCTGTAAGGTCATAGAGCTTGAACAGGTTCTTGCTGGGATTGATATTGTCAAGGTTATACTCGGCAGGATCATAGGTCTTGATGGAGCCGTCCTCCTGAACGAACCATGAGACAAAGGAATCTGCAAAATCCAGATATTTTTTGTCTCCTGTCATCTCGTAAAGAGAAAGGACAGCAGTGATCATGCATCCATCGATGTAGTTCCAGGTATTGGGCTTGCCCTGAAGGATCTTCTCCTTGTTCCAGAAGGGGTGCTCTGCATCGGACTGCTCCAAAAGATAATCAACATACTCTGAAAGCATCTTGTAGGTTTCTTGTCTTGTCATGGGATTCTCCAACTCTTTTTTGAAATCAATTGTTGTTACGATAAAGCAGTAGATAGTACCAAATGTAAGTGCTTACATTTTAACATATTATGGGAAAATATGGTATACTGTTTTTTCAGCGAGGTGGCAAAAATGAAAGAAAATATAACCAGGAAAATGCTTGATTTTATTGATGCTTCACCCACAGCCTTTCACGTGGTGGACAACATTAAAAAAGAGCTTTTGAAAAAGAAATTTACAGAGCTTAAGGAGACTGATGTCTGGAGCCTTAAACCAGGTAACTACTTTGTTACAAGAAATGGCTCAGCAATAATCTCTTTTAAGATACCAAAAAAAGATTTTAAGGGCTTTAACATGATCGCATCCCACAGCGATTCTCCTACCTTCAAGATCAAGGAAAATCCGGAGATGGCAGTTGCAGGAGCCTATGTGAAGCTCAACGTTGAAAAGTACGGCGGAATGCTGTGCGCTGAGTGGTTTGACAGACCCCTCTCCGTTGCAGGAAGACTTGTTGTTGATAAGAAGGGCAAGGCTGAGCCTGTGCTTGTAAACGTGGACAGAGATCTTTTGATGCTTCCTGCCCTTGCGATCCACATGGACAGAGAGGCCAACGACGGACACAAGTACAACGCCCAGACTGACATGCTTCCACTGTTTGGAGATGAGACTTCTGAAGGGAAGTTTTTTGATATTGTGGCAGAGGCTGCAGGTGTTAAGAAAAAAGATATCTTAAGCCATGATCTGTTTTTGTATAACAGGGTTAAGCCTGCATTCTGGGGTGCAAGTGAGGAGTATATTTCAAGCTCACGCCTTGATGATCAGGAGTGTGTATTTAGCAGTCTCTTTGGATTCTTGGATGCAAAGCCAACGGACTACGTTTCAATGCATCTTGTTTTTGACAACGAAGAGGTCGGCAGCACAACCAAGCAGGGAGCAGCATCATCTTTCCTTAAGGACACCCTTGAGAGAATTAATGACGGTCTTGGACGAACAAGGCAGCAGTACCTTTCTGCCATCGCTGGCAGCTTCATGATATCTGCTGACAATGCCCACGCAGTTCATCCTAATTACCAGGACAAGGCAGACCCTGTAAACAGACCAGTCATGAACAGGGGTATTGTTATTAAGTACAACGCCAATCAGAAGTACACAACAGACGGCGTTTCTGCAGCAAACTTTAAGCTTCTGTGCAAAGAGGCTGGCGTTCCATTCCAGGCCTTTACCAACAGGTCTGATATGCCAGGAGGATCCACACTTGGCAATATTTCAACCACTCAGGTTTCTGTAAACACAGTGGATATCGGACTTGCACAGCTTGCGATGCATTCACCTTATGAGTCTGCAGGCAGCAAGGACCCTGAGTACCTGGCTAAAGTGGCACAGGTTTTCTATAGTAAGTAACAGTTTTTGGAGGAAGTAATGGGAATTTTTGACGTGTTTGGCAAGGCAAAAAAAGAGGCCCAGGCTGAAGAAGAGGCAAAGGAAAAAGAGCTTGAAGCTCAGAAGGAAAAAAGTTTAGCTGAGCTTAAGGGTAACTACGAGGGGCTTGGATGGCCGGTGATCGGAAGGCTGAACCCTGTAAATATCAAAGGCGCTGAAGACAGCGTCATGAAGGAGACTCTCTCAGATGAGAGAAAGGACGAGATCGGACAGATGGTATTTGATGAGGATATCTCACCAGACACCCTTAAGTTCTTTTCACCCCAGGAGCTGCTATTTCTTTTAACTGCTCTTGAGATGTACCACAAGCATTCACCACTTCCAGGGTTTGAGAAGAACCACAGGAAGGTTTACAACGAGGTTCTAGACAGAGTAAGAAACGCGGAGTATCTGCAGGTTCTCTACGATATGAACACCGGATATCCATTTATCGATCACGGTTTTGCATGCGTTTATTTTGACAAGGACATGGCTGAGGAGGCAGCAGCTCTTTTCGCCAAGCAGTATAGAAAGCTCACTGTAAGACAGTGCCTTGTTGAGGATAAGGAAAATCCAAATAAGATCGGATTCTTTGATTTCCTGTACTATGTGGGAATCGAGAACCTTATTGTTGACAACGGTGCCTACAGAGCAAGGTTTAAGAGAAATGAGATCGTGGCAGCTCCAGGCGACTGGGGTCAGGACAAGCACAAGATGCCTTCAAATCCAGCCCTTAACTTCGCAATGCTGGACTGCATAGCAGAAAAGAAGTGGCCTGTATCCTACGAGAAGAGAGAAGAGGTTGTTAAGGCCAAGGAAATGAGGATGTTCAGCCTCATGAGAGCCGGACACTTCATCGTGCCAATGAAGCACGAGGGACCAGCTGAGGTCCTTGAGGATGGCAGGATCAAGATCGACAAGGACTCCAAGATCGAGTTCCTTATAATCAAAACTCCAGA
>CAMVJI010000257.1 GCA_947167765.1 uncultured Butyrivibrio sp.
ATGGCAAAAAAGGTAATTACATTTGGTGAGATCATGCTGCGTCTGCAGCCAGATAACTATTTAAGATTCGTACAGGTAGACCATCTTGAGGCTACATTTGGCGGCGGAGAGGCTAACGTATCAGTTTCTCTTGCTAACTATGGTCTTGATTCTGTATACGTAACCAAGCTTCCTAAGCACGAGATTGGACAGGCAGCTGTTAACTCTCTTAGAAAGTACGGCGTTGACACTTCTAAGATCACAAGAGGCGGCGACAGAGTAGGTATCTACTTCAATGAGAAGGGTGCTTCTCAGAGAGGTTCAAAGTGCATCTACGACAGAGCTCATTCTGCAATCGCTGAGGCATCTCCAGCAGACTTTAACTGGGATGAGATCTTTGAGGGTGCTGAGTGGTTCCACTTTACAGGAATTACACCAGCTGTAAGTGATTCTCTTGCAGCTATTACATTAGAGGCTTGTAAGAAGGCTAAAGAGCACGGCCTTACAGTATCCTGCGACCTTAACTACAGAGGAAAGCTCTGGAGCAAGGAGAAGGCTGGAAAGGTTATGGGCGAGCTCTGCCAGTATGTTGATGTATGTATCGCTAACGAAGAGGATGCTAACGATGTATTTGGTATCGCAGCTTCTTCAACAGATGTTACTACAGGTAAGCTCAACAGAGAGGGCTATATCGAGGTTGCTCAGAAGCTTACAGAGAAGTTTAACTTCAAGAAGGTTGCTATCACACTTCGTGAATCTATCTCAGCTAACGACAACAACTGGAGCGCTATGCTTTACACAGATGGACAGGCATACTTCTCCAAGAAGTACGCACTTCACATCGTTGACCGTGTAGGTGGTGGAGATTCCTTCGGTGGTGGACTTATCTACAGCTGTGTAAACGGCTTTGGACCACAGGAGACTATCGAGTTTGCTGTTGCTGCATCTGCTCTTAAGCACTCAATTGAGGGAGACTTCAACCTTGTAACTGTTGATGAGGTTAACAAGCTTGCAGGTGGAGACGGCTCAGGACGTATCCAGAGATAATAAAGTTCACAAAAAATTACTAAAATTAATCATAAAAGCGCCATGTTTTCTGTTTTAAAACATGGTGCTTTTTTGTATAATAATAATGCGGGTTTGTTTTTATAAAAAAATGCCCGTTAAGGAGACAAGGTGCAGATACCCGGTTGGATAATCCTCAATTTTTATACCGCACTTTTGTTGGTCCTTCTTTTGATATTTGAGAGAAAGACAATTCATACTACTGCGGGTGACAGGTTTATAAGTATCGATCTTATGACGCTTATTCTGCTTGCCTGCGAGACAATCGGACATATTGGTGAAATTTATCCGGAAAAATATCTTTTTCTTACCAAGATAGGGTACTACGTCATATACGCACTGGACCCTGCAGATTATCTTTTCGCGATTCTATATATAAATTGCTGGCTTAGTGATACAGGCAGGACAAAGGGTAGAAAGTATTTTGTCCTTTCATATTGGATATTTGTTGTCGCTAATTTGGTTCTGGTAACTGTTTCCACATTATTTGATCTCAAGTGGTTTTACTACTTTGATGGAACTGAATATTTAAGAGGACCATTGTTCCTGCTTAGGGCAGTTTTGCTGATGCTATTTTGCCTGCTTCTTTCTGTTTACACAGTTATTTATCGAGGCAGCATTTATGCAGATTACAGGAAGGCTATCTTTTCCCTTCCTACTCTGGCAGCAATCGGAGCGCTTTTGCAGATCCTGGCTCCTGATATGGACATGACTTATGCGTCTATAGCCGTAGGGCTTCTGATCCTCTTTTTCCATCTTCAGAGCAAGAACCTTGATGTGGATTACTTAACTGGAGCCCTCAACAGAAGAGGACTTGATATTCGTCTGGAGGAGGCGATAAAGAACGCACTGGTTAGTGGTCGGACCTTTTCAGCAATCATGCTGGATCTGGACCACTTTAAGCAGATCAATGACACATACGGACATATTGAGGGAGACTTTGCTCTTAAGAAGGTTGCTGAGGTTTTGTTTCAGGTCTTTTCCCAGCATGCTTCTATCGGAAGATTTGGAGGAGATGAGTTCTGTGTACTTACTGATACGCAGGATGAACAGGCTCTTGCAGATATGGTCGACATAGTAGAAGATGAGCTTGATAAGTGGAATTATAAAAAAGAAAAGCCCTATGCCATAGAAGTCAGCATGGGCAGCATGGTCTACGACCCATCCACAAGTATGAGTGCAAAACAGTTCCAGATGGCAATTGACGAGCTTATGTACAATCAGAAGCGTAGCCACCATCTGGCAGATAACAGAAGACAAGGTGAGGAACAATAAATGAAGCTTGATAAGACATCTGAGACATTACTAGTTTTTATGGCTGTACTTGTCATAATAGTCACTGCGTACTACGTAGAAGACATAAGCCTTAGAAACAACGTCTCACTTGAATACAATCAGGATATGAGTCTTACTGGAGTCAGACTTTCTGACAAGGTTTACAGTACCTGTCAGAAGGTTAAACAGTGGAAGAATGCCAAAGACTTTGGACTTCAGTTTGAATTCACCGTCTACAACAATGAGAAATCCAACATCAGCAATTGGACCATTGAAATGGAGATTCCGGAGGATGGTGAGATCGCAGACTGTTGGAATACTGCCACCAGTATAAAAGATGGTGTTTTGTACCTGACCCCGCTTTCCTACAACTCAATGATCCCTAATGGCGATCGGATCACTTTTGGTTTTATCATAAATACCAAGGACAACACCTTTTATCCTACATTTATGCATCTTGTGGGATACAAGGCAGCTATTGTTTCAGACTCAGCGATTAAGAGACTTATTTACATAGCCTTTGTAATCTGGGCAGTTCTCTTTGTTGGATTCTTTGTAACAAGGTTCAACTTAAAGAACTATAGAGAAAAACAAAAGACAGACGTAAAGATCATCCTTCAGTCAATGAATACTTTCATCAACTTCATTGATGCCAAGGATCCATACACCAGGGGCCATTCAAGGCGAGTTGCCATGTACGCAGCTGAGATTGCCAAGAGAATGCACTTATCAGAGGATGAGGTTCAGAATGTTTACTACGCGGGACTTCTCCATGACGCAGGCAAGATCAGTGTTCCAGATGCTGTTCTTAACAAGCCTGGAAAACTTACTGATGATGAGAGACGTCAGATCCAGGAACACACCATCGCAGGTGGAGATATGCTCAAGCAGCTCTCATCCCTTCGGGGAATCAGAGAAACAGCTCTTTATCACCACGAGAGATATGATGGCAAGGGTTATCCTGAGGGACTTAAGGGAGAGGCGATTCCTCTTTATGCAAGAATTGTTGGTGTTGCAGATTCCTACGACGC
>CAMVJI010000258.1 GCA_947167765.1 uncultured Butyrivibrio sp.
GGAGATGCGGAGTATATATCCTTGTCATCAAAGATTACAAAATACCCGCTCTTTTCCTTAGAGGCTATGTAGCCCTCCTCCAAAAGAAGCTCATAGGCGTGCTCCACGGTTATGATGCTGACTCCCATGCGCTCTGCCATTACGCGCTTTGAGGGAAGTTTGGCGCCCTTGTGGTATCTCTTAGTGATTATGTCCTCCCGGACCTGTTCATAAATTGTTAGGTATCTTTTATTGTTTTTCATCTGGTCTTATAAAATTTTCTGAAACTGATATTTTTAATACTACCAGATAAATGATATATTATGAAAAGTTTATAAGTCAAGACATCAGGAGGAGACACAAAGTATGGAAAAAGTACAATCACAAACCAAGGCTATATCACTAAGACAGGCAAACAAAGTAAAATGGATCGCACTTACAGGAATCTTCATGGCATTCAACATCATCATGTCAAGCTTTGGAATTCCGGTTCCCGGAGGACATTTGTATTTATGCGATGCCATCATCTGCACAGCAGCACTTTTACTTGACCCGGTTGCAGCATTCATTGTTGGCGGCGTAGGATCGTTCTTGGGGGACATGCTCTTTTACCCGGCTCCAATGTTTGTATCCCTTGTAACCCACGGACTTCAGGCAGTTGCCATTTCACTTATCGCCAGCAGGGGAAAAGGAGAAGCCCAGCTTAAACATTTTTCATCTTCACTTATTGGAACTTTGGTAGGAGCTGTTATAATGGTAGTTGGTTATACTCTTGGCAAGACCTTTGTATACAGCACCTTTGAATATGCCATGATAAAGCTCCCTTATGAGATAGCACAGGCGCTTCTTGGAGTTGTGGCATCGCTTCTTTTGTACTACAAGGCAGGTCTTGGTAAGATTTTCCAGAAGATGGAATATAATTCATAAAACAGTTAGGAAGTGATAGGATGGATTTTTCAGAAGTTACAAGACAGAGCCGCCAGGCAGTTACAGAAATCCTTGAAGGAGCAAATGTCAAGGAAGGATCTATATTTGTTATAGGTTGCTCTTCCAGCGAGATCCTTGGGGATCAGATCGGCACCGCCACCAACATGGATGCGGCAAATGCAGTATTTGACGGCATTATGCCGGTTTTGAAGGGACACGGGGTTTTAGCTGCCGCCCAGTGCTGCGAACATTTAAACAGGGCTCTTGTTGTAGAGAGATCCACCATGGAAAAATACGGATTTGAACAGGTCAACGCCATCCCCCAGCCCAATCACGCTGGCGGAGCCTTTGGAACAGTGTGTTTCCAGAGATTTGACGACCCTGTTCTTGTTGAAAACATCGGCTCTAAGGCTGACGCAGGAATCGACATCGGTGGAACCATGATCGGCATGCACATGCATAACGTGGTGGTTCCCATGAGAATATCTCTTCGAAAGATCGGAGAGGCACCAATAATCTGTGCCCGCCACCGCCCTAAATACGTAGGAGGCCAAAGGGCCATCTATGATGAAAAGTTAATGTAATTTAATAATGCATATAAAGAAAAAATCCCTTTCCGCGGGGCTTTGGGAAGCCCATGATGCGAAAGGGATTTTTCCTTTGGTTATTTTTTATGAGGGATGTGTGTTATTAGTGGTGGAATAATCTGAGGCCTGTAAATGCCATAACCATATTGTGGCTGTTAGCTGCCTCTATTACATTGTCATCACGAACTGATCCGCCTGGCTGAGCAACATACTTTACGCCGCTTCTATAAGCTCTCTCGATGTTGTCTCCAAATGGGAAGAATGCATCTGAACCAAGGGCAACGTCAGTGTTCTTTGCAAGCCAAGCTTTCTTTTCCTCAGTTGTAAACACCGCTGGCTTCTCCTTGAAGATGTTCTGCCACTTGCCATCAGCAAGTACATCCATGTAGTCCTCTCCAATGTAAAGGTCAATTGCATTATCTCTGTCTGGACGCTTGATGCTGTCAAGGAAAGGAAGATTAAGTACCTGAGGTGACTGACGAAGGAACCAGTTATCTGCCTTGGAGCCCGCAAGTCTTGTGCAGTGGATCCTTGACTGCTGACCAGCACCGATTCCGATGGCAGCGCCGCCCTTAACGTAGCATACTGAGTTGGACTGTGTGTACTTAAGTGTGATAAGGGCAATCTTGAGGTCAATAAGTGCTGACTCTGGAAGGTCCTTATTGTCTGTAACGATGTTCTTAAACATGTCGTTATCTATCTCGATAAAGTTGTGGCCCTGCTCGAAGGTTACGCCAAATACCTGCTTTTTCTCGATTGCGTCAGGAACATAATCAGGGTCTACCTTGATAACTGCGTAGTTGCCGCCCTTCTTAGCCTTTAAGATTTCAAGAGCCTCATCTGTGTATCCAGGAGCAATGATACCGTCTGAAACTTCTCTTTTAACAAGCTTTGCTGTGTCTACGTCGCAGACATCTGAAAGGGAAATGAAGTCACCAAATGAAGACATTCTGTCAGCGCCTCTGGCTCTTGCATATGCGTTAGCAAGAGGGCTCAGCTCTCCAAGATCCTCTACCCAATAGATTTTTTTCTCGATATCTGTGAGCTTTGTTCCAACAGCAGCACCAGCAGGTGATACGTGCTTGAAGGATGTAGCTGCAGGAAGTCCTGTGGCCTTTTTAAGCTCAGAAACAAGCTGCCATCCGTTCAGGGCATCAAGAAGGTTGATATATCCTGGTTTTCCGTTTAAAACCTCGATAGGAAGGTTATTTCCGTTTTCCATGTAAACCTTGGAAGGCTTCTGATTTGGGTTGCATCCATATTTAAGTTCGATTTCTCTCATTTTGTGGTCTCCTTCAAATAAAAATCAGCTAAACTTCAGTCTTTTCTAACGTTCTTGTTGATGATCCTGGTCTCTTTGTTGCCTGTTGCGATCTCAATGTATCTTGTGAAAAGAGATACCTTGTTATCAGCATTAAGAGCCTGCCATACATTGTCTGTGAAGGTATCGATATCACCTGTTATACTAACCTGTGTAGGCTCTCCCTCAAAGCTTGGAAGTGGATTGCCATCGCCCATGTATGTGTGGATGAAGTATCCCTCGCCAGCCTTAGGGCCATCGTATGTGTAGGTGAATCTGTGGCAGGTAGATGGATCACCGTGGTTGCTCTTAAGGATAGAAAGAGCAAAGTCATACTTGCCATCAGCAACGTTCATGATACCTGAAATTCTAGGTGTGTAGTTAGGAGCATCTGGCTCAAACTCTCTTGTTCTGAGGGACTCCTCAAAGCTCTGTCCAGCCTGCATAAGCTCATAGATAGTGTCTGTCTGATCTCCGTTTGTAACGATTGTTGAATTGCCGCGAAC
>CAMVJI010000259.1 GCA_947167765.1 uncultured Butyrivibrio sp.
GACATTACGGAAGGAAAAACAGAAAGCAAAGGTTTCATCAGCTATTCTAAAAAGATTGAAGCTTTTGTTATGAAATTGGTAAAAGATGATACGTATACACATTACATGAATACGTCCAACAAGTCTCTTGCCTTGAATAGTTTAAAGAATAATTCAGATTCTTTTAAGCTCTATCTTAAGATGAACCCTAAGGTTGATGCTTTGTTTGATGCTATTCAGAGTGTTTGCGCGCTGGCCGAAGCTATTTTTACCAAGGAATATCATGTGACCAAGAAAGGACCTTTGCACGATCCACTTGGAGGTGATGTTGATAAATGGGGAAATAAGGTTTACAGAGACACATTCGCTCCAAACCTTTCCGCTCTTGTTCTGAATCTGTCAACGTTGAGTAAGTATAAAGATACAGCGCTGGGCGACTATATTAAGACTAAAGATATGACAGCTGAGCATAAGGAAATGTTGAAGGAGAAGTAAATTTATAATTTTGCAATAGAGCTCCGGCATATGACCGGAGCACTATTGACATTGACCGTCACCTGACGTTATATTATAATGACTTGTGTAAATTTAGCCCAAAAACAAGGGGGATTCATGTAATGGTCTGCAGTATGACTGGTTTCGGCAGAAGTGAGATTACAGAAGGTGAGCGCAAGTATATAGTTGAGCTTAAGTCAGTTAATAACAGGTATTTGGACATCAATATCAAGATGCCCAAGAAGTTCAACGCATTTGAATCTGCCATACGTTCAGAACTCAAATCCTATATGAAGCGTGGCAAGGTTGATGTTTATATCAGCTACGAGGATTTTTCAGAGTCGGAATCCAAGGTAAAATACAATAAGGCAATTGCTCAGGAATATTATAACTTCCTTAAGGAGATGTCGGATGATTTTGGCCTTGATAATGATGTGAGAATATCAGTATTATCCAGATTTCCAGAAGTTTTTACCATGGAAGAGGAAGAACTGGATGAAGAGGAGGTCTGGAGCGGGATCAAGAAGGCGGTTGACCTTGCTGGAGAACAGTTTTTAGAGTCCAGAAAAAGAGAGGGTGAGTTCCTTTCTGCGGACCTTACAGAAAAACTCTCTGGTATGCTTGAAAACGTTGAGTATATAACAGAGCGTTCTCCACAGATCATTGAGGAATACAAGGGCAAGCTTAGGGAAAAGATCCAGGACCTTTTAGAGGACAAGCAGATCGATGAAAATCGCCTTGCAATGGAAGTTACTCTCTATGCAGACAAGGTATGTGTTGATGAGGAGCTTACAAGACTTCGCAGTCATATTGAGGCGACAAGAGAGGCTCTTAAGGTTGGAGATGACAAGGACGGAATTGGCAGAAAGCTTGATTTCCTTGCTCAGGAGATGAACAGAGAGGCCAACACTATCCTTAGTAAGTCCACAGATCTTAAGATCTCTGACAGAGGAATTGCCCTTAAGACTGACATCGAAAAGGTTAGGGAGCAGATACAGAACATTGAGTAAACAATTAAGCCAAAAAGGTATTATCATAGTAGTATCAGGATTTTCCGGAGCTGGTAAGGGAACAGTTATGAAGGCCCTCACAGCAAAATATGATAAATATGCCCTTTCAATTTCAGCAACAACAAGAAATCCAAGACCTGGAGAGGAAAACGGAAGAGAATACTTCTTCGTAAGTAATGAAGAGTTTGAAAAACTCATTAAAGAAAACGGTCTTATCGAACATGCAGGATACGTTGATCATTACTATGGCACTCCCAGGAAGTTTGTTGAGGATCAGCTTGATGCTGGGAAGGATGTAATCCTTGAGATAGAGATCCAGGGAGCGCTTCAGATAAAAGAGCAGTATCCTGAGGCAGTACTTCTTTTCATAATGCCCCCTTCTGCTAAGGAGCTTAAAAAGAGACTTACTGGCAGAGGAACAGAGACTGAAGAGGTAATAGCCCAGAGGCTTAAAAGAGCCAAAGAAGAGTCAGTAGGTATTGAAAAATACGACTACATTGTTGTCAATGATGATCTTGATGAGTGTGTAGAACAGGTGCATGATATTATATCAGCTGCCCACATGGCACCTTCAAGAAATCTTGATTTTATAAACACTATCAGAAATGAGCTTAATGAGTTATAATCGCTTTTGAGCTTGAATTGCGATATATTCGCAGGAAAGGAAATAAATAAATGATACATCCTTCTTATGTAGACCTTATGAATGTAGTAAACAAGGAAGTTGAGGAGGGCGAGCAGCCAGTTATCAACTCCAGATATTCAGTAGTTATGGCTACTGCCAAGAGAGCAAGACAGCTCATTGCAGGAGACGAGCCTATGGTAAGAGTTAAGGACAAGCAGAAGCCACTTTCAATCGCTGTTGACGAGATGAATCAGGGTCAGCTCCGTATCCTTACAGATGAGGAAAAAGAAGCTCTTGCTGCACAGGCTTTAGCTGAGAATGGTGAGAACCCAGAGGCTGAAACACAAGAGAACTAATATATGAAGATTTTATTTGTGTCACTTGGATGTGACAAAAACAGAGTTGATACCGAGGTAATGCTTGGGCTTCTTGCCCAGCACGGTCACAGCTTTACAGATGATGAGGAATTAGCAGAAGCAGCAGTTGTAAACACCTGCTGCTTTATTGGTGATGCGGCTCAGGAGAGCATTAACACCATTTTGGAGCTTGCTGAGCGCCGCGCATCTGGTCAGCTCAAGGCCCTTATTATCACAGGATGCCTTGGCCAGCGCTATCAGGAACAGGTTGAAAAAGAAATCCCAGAGGTGGATCAGATCCTTGGAGTTACTTCCACAGACAAGATTGTGGAGGCTATCGAGGAAACTGCGAAGGACAATAGCTCTTTTCACCACAAGAACTACTTCGATGATGTTGATAAAGAGGTTCATGGTGGCCAAAAGAGGGTCATGACCACAGGAGGTCTTTTCAATTACTTAAAGATAGCGGAAGGGTGCGATAAACACTGCACCTACTGCATCATTCCCAAGGTAAGAGGCAAGTACAGAAGTGTTCCTATGGAGGAGCTTCTTAAAGAAGCAAGAGAGCTTGCTGAAAACGGAGTGTCGGAGCTTCTTGTGGTGGCACAGGAGACAACACTTTACGGAACAGATCTTTATGGGAAAAAGAGCCTTCCAGAGCTGCTTCACAAACTGTGCGAGATTGAAGGCTTTAGATGGATAAGAGTGCTGTACTGTTATCCGGAAGAAATAAATGATGAGCTAATTGAGTGCATGAAGTCAGAGCCCAAGATATGTAATTACCTGGATTTGCCTATACAGTCTGGATCTGATGATGTACTTAAGAG
>CAMVJI010000260.1 GCA_947167765.1 uncultured Butyrivibrio sp.
ATAAAGAGGATCATGGAGGAGATGAGGGATAAAAAGCCCTACTACATTGAGACAACACAGAATCTTCTAAAGGCTTTTGTTTTGATGCTGATAAGATATCAGAGCCAAAAGGAAGAGGCCAGAAAAATAAGTGTTGATGGTGATGACGGCTCTGCAATGATGCTGATAAGGCCAGCCCTTGAGTATATTGATAAAAACTACCCTGAGCCTATCAAGGTATCTGAACTGGCGCACTGCTGCAATATTAGTGAACCCCACTTCAGGCGTATTTTTGTGGACACCATAAACATGTCACCCATAGACTATCTTAACCTTGTTAGGATTCAAAATGCCTGCAAGATAATGAATAAAACAGATCATTCCATGGAGGTTGTGGCGTCGGAATGTGGCTTTTCAACTTTCTCGACTTTTAACCGTAACTTCAGGAAATTCCTTGATACTTCGCCATATCAGTGGAAAAAGAATAAGGATAATTACGAGAACAAACTCCTTAATTACAATATAAATGCCCTTAAGGGGTGGTGAGCAAAAGTTACTTAAAGGTTTACGAAAACTTTTTGTTCACATTTTCGACATATTTGATTGAAAATGCACATTTTAGACTTTAAAATGTGTATTTTTTTTGTTCGCAGTTGTTATAATGTACACATAAACCGATCGGAAACCGATTGTTTCCGTCAAAATGTATAATGCATTCGCTATGACACTTGTCTGACATCTGTGCAATATACATAAAAGGTTTCAAATCATTTTTTCATTTAGGGAGGGTAAAAAATGAAAAGAAAAGCATTATCAATTTTCCTTGCATCAGCAATGTCACTTTCACTTTTAGCTGGATGCGGTGGCGCAGCAGACACAGCTGCAACAACAGATGCAGGACAGACAGAAGCTCCAGCACAGGATGCAGCTGCTGAGGCAGCTCCTACAGCTGACGTTGCATCTGAGGGCGAGCATGAGCTTTCAGTTTATGCTTGGGACAAGAACTTCAATATCCCAGCTCTTGAGGCTGCAGAGAAGGCTTACCAGACTGTTGATCCTGATTTCAAGCTTAACATCGTTGAGCAGTCAGCTTCATCAGATGTTGAGAATGCCATCACACTTGCTGCTTCATCAGGCGATTACAGCCAGCTTCCTGACATAGTTCTTTTCCAGGATCACTACATCCAGAACTACGTTACAAACTATCCTGATGCATGGCTTGATCTTGAGGATGCGGGAATCAACTGGTCAGATTTCGGTGCTGAGAAGCTTTCTTATTCAACAGTAGGCGGCAAGCACTACGGCGCTCCTGTAGATAACGGAACATCAATCTTTGCATATCGTACAGATATCCTTGAAGAGTGCGGATATACAATCGACGATGTAACTGGAATCACATGGGATGAGTGGCTTGAGATTGGCCGTGTTGTAAAAGAGAAGACAGGTAAGTACCTTGTTTCTATGGACCACAACGGAGACGATCTTCCTTACATGATGATGCAGGCTGAAGGCCAGTCACAGTGGAAGGATGGAGAGCCTAACTTCGTAAACAATGACACATTAAAGCAGGTTCTTAATGTTATTATCACAGGCGCTAAGGACGGCGTTATCTACCTTTGCAACGATTGGTCAGAGTACACAGATACATCTATCATCGGCGACCAGGTAGCAGGCGTATTCAATGGTAACTGGATCATTCCTACAATGCAGCAGGTATCAGAGAACAGTGGTAAGTGGGCTATCACAACAGCTCCTACACTTTCTGGAAAAGAAGGCTACGCTGCAAACGGTGGTTCTTCACTTTACGTAACAAGCAACTGCTCAAAGCCTGAGCTTGCAAAGGCATTCCTTGCATACACATTTGGCGGCGGAGAAGGTGCTATGGCTACATATGATGACGCTCTTAGAAATGGTGGTGTTATCACATGCTGCATCTCAGCTTCAAAGTCTTCTGTATACCAGGAAGGTGTTGATTTCTTCAATGGACAGTCAATCTATGCTGACATCGTTTCTATGGGCGCTAATGTTCCTGTAGTAGAGCAGAATGATTTCCACTACTCAGCACGTACTCAGATCCAGGCTGCTATCACAAACGTGATCAACGGATCAGACCTTGATACAGAGCTTCAGAACGCAGAAGATCAGGTTAGATTTGAGATGGGCCTTTGACCTTGATTACTTAACGAGGTTTTTCACGAGTTTAGTAAGCTAGGTCGTTCTGGCGAGCACCTCTGGTGCGAGAGCAGAACTTCCTTATGAATTTGGAACCATTCAATCATTAAAATACGGGGAATCGGACTTCCGATTCCCCTATTTACTAGAAATAACAAAGCTATTAAATGTCACAAAGGGGGACAACAATGGGAAATAAGAAAAAAATGGGGCTCCTTGCTAAGCAGAGAGCTGCTGGATGGGCTTTTCTCTTTCTTGCGTCCGCAATGATCGTTGTTATGAGCTTTTACCCAATGGTACAGGCCCTTATTACATCATTTAAAACGGGCTCTTCAGCCAATCTTCAGTGGGCTGAACCACTGACCTATAATTACAAGAGAATGTTTCAGGACAAGATGTTCATGAAATCTGTAGGAAATACATTTCTGTATCTTATAATTCAGGTTCCTATCATGCTTGTTCTTGCAATACTTCTTGCTCAGCTTCTTAATAACAAAGATCTTAAGTTCAAGGGACTTTTCCGCACATGTATATTCCTTCCTTGTGCAGTATCACTGGTTTCTTATGCACTTATCTTTAGATCTATCTTTGCAACACAGGGTCTTATAAATATCATTCTTCAGAAAGTTGGAATAATTTCTGAAGGTATCAACTGGCTTGGAACAACTTCAACTGCAAGAATCGTTATCATCATTGCCCTTATCTGGAGGTGGACAGGATATAACATGGTTTTCTATCTTGCAGGACTTCAGAATATCGAATATTCAGTGTATGAGGCAGCAAAGATCGATGGCGCGGGTGGATGGAAGACTTTCTGGTACGTAACTGTGCCGCTTCTTCGTCCAGTCATCATCATGACATTTATCATGTCAATAAATGGTACATTGCAGCTCTTTGATGAGTCTGTAAACCTTACAAACGGCGGACCTGCAAATACTACCATCACAATGTCTCACTACATTTACAATAACTCATTTGGACAGGGCGTTGCCAACTTTGGATATGCTTCTGCCATGTCATTCTTTGTATTTATCCTTGTTGCTATACTTGCAGCAATCAACCTGAAAGTAGGTGATACACGTGACTAAGACTAAGAAAAAATACAACAAGAGTGCAACTCAGAGAAGACTTATACCAAC
>CAMVJI010000261.1 GCA_947167765.1 uncultured Butyrivibrio sp.
CATAACAAAAAACGCCAGTGAAAAATACTAACTGGCGATAAAAAAAGTATTAAATACAAGCCACGGGGACGGTTCTTTTGGCTGCTTGAGAAAAAAGCAGCCAAAAGAACCGTCCCCGTGGCTTATTGCTTCGATATTTACTTAAGATCATACTCCAGTTTGACAGTTATGGTTGCTGTCTTGTGCTGAGAGCTTGTATCAAAAGCACCGTCGTAAGAATAGCTGCTGGTGCCTGAATTCTGGGCAGTTATCTGAAATACTCCCAGGCTTGAATTTTTAAGTTTTCCAAGTCTTGCTCCGGAGTTCTTGGCAATGATGTCAATTCTCTCTTTTGCATTCTGTGATGCCTTGTCTATAAGGTCAAGCTTAAGCTCGTCAAGGGCTGAGTAGTAGTACTCCGGATAATCAGACTCAAGCTCCACTCCCTTGTCAAGCAGACTTGATATATCTCTTGATATTTTCTCAACCGTCTGAATGTTCTTGGAAGACACGGTTACACTTTGTGTGAGCTTGTAGCCATCTTCCTCCTGTCCAACGTAGTTGCCATTGGCGTCATATACATCCCTATAGGTCCTTCTGATGTCTACTGCGCTGAATACAATCTCATCTTCTGAAATGCTGTTATCTTTCAAGTACTGCCCAACTTTGTCAGCATCTGACTTGATCTTGGCATAAGCCGCCTGTGAGCTGTAATCAACAGCACTAAAGGATCCCCTCCAGATTATGATGTCTGCATCAAAATCAACGCTTGCACTACCTGTCGCCGAAATCACATGACTACTCTCTGATCTGAAGTGTGACAGTCCATACGCCAGTGCCACACAGCTAAGTAGCACGCACACTCCAATGATAAGTGGAGCTAACACTCCGGTTTTCTTGTTTTCCATACTCTTTCCTCCTGTGTATCAAAAAACTCTCCCCTTGATTATATCACAAGCCACAGGGACGGTTCTTTTGGCTGCTTTTTTGCTTCACTTTGCCTGCACTTTGAACAATATTCCGTCCAATCCCCGTTAGTCTTACTATTTGGCGTTCTGTCAGCCCACATTCCTTTAATTTTTTAATTGCTGCATTTCTTTCATCTTTGCTATAATTCTGCAAAACAGTTCCACTGGAAATTCCTAAATGTTCCATCATCAGCTCTTTAGCTCTGGCATCAGTATATCTGGCTTCAGAATACTCAAGCCCCTGATCATTCTCTTCCTGCTCAATATACTGCCTGTACTGATCAAAATTCCCCAACACTCCTTTCACAGCTGATACATCCATATATGGAAGCGGGTTGTCATAGAACCAGAAACTGTTCCAGGGATATTCAGCCACGTTGCAGATTCCAGCCTTCTGTGGATTTTTTAATATGTAGCGAAAAGCTGATAAAAGATACGATTCGTTCTCAATAGCCTCACTTTTGTATCTGTCCTGGAATAGGTGCCCGACACGGTCATACTTTTTATTGTAGTGCCACGAGTAGCTTACCCCTATTTTCTTCATCAAAAGAACTATCGCTTCAGATTCCCCCTTCAGCAAAAGATGGACATGATTATCCATCAAACAAAATGCGCAAACACGTACTTCTGTATCCATACAGTATTGTTCTAATTTCTTTAAGTAATACATATAATCGTGTTCATCTTCAAACAACAATTGCTTACCAATTCCTCTGACAATTACGTGCATATAACCTGATGCACTTCTATTTCGCGCATGACGCGGCATTAATTCTCCTCCTGTAAAAAATATTTTCACTTACTTTTTAATGGAAATGTGCCAAATAAAAAACTTATATGGTTTCCCCAGAATAGGGAGTGATTTAAATTCCAATTACAAACTATAACATTTAGAGGGCCATTTGTAAAGCAGCCAAAAGAACCGTCCCCGTGGCTTGTTAAGCAGCCAAAAGAACCGTCCCCGTGGCTTGTTGCCCGTGTCATGAAAAAGCCCGGAGGCCAGAATAGGCCGCCGGGCGTGGAGAGAAAGTTACAATATGTCTTCAAAGACCTCCGTGATGGCGTCTTTGAGATTTTCGGAGAAATCTCCTTGCTGGAGCCACTTAAGGAATGCATCAGCATCCATGGTGCTCACTGCGTTATAGATCTTATCCTTGGTGACGATCTCAATCTCTGCTCTTTCAAGGATGCCATAGACTTCCTTTACGTGATCGTTGCCTGTAAGGGATACGTTGTCAAAAGAAACTGTGATGCCTTCCGATGTTTTGACCCCCCTTACTGTCAGAGTGCGGCGATCACCTGCGCCAAGCAGGGTTATATCATAGTCGCGCTTTGCAGGGATAAGTGACAGGTCACCTTCGGATGGCTTTATAACTATATCTATTGTCCCGTCTGCCCCATCAAATCTGCACTCAAAGGTAGTAGTAACGTACTTGCCATTCTTATATTCAGTGCTGCAGCCGTCATCTTCGTAGAGAGTATAATTGCCATCTGCTCCAGCTGCCACAATAAGCTCCAGCTTGTCTGGACAGTCACATCCGTTTTCGCCGCTGTCAGGTGCAAGAGGAAGTATAGTTCCTGCAGCCATCAAAACAGGAATCTCGGAAATATCCCTGTAGAGCTTTCTCTTTTTGCCGCCGTTATAGACTCTTCCACTTAAAAGATCGACGTATCGACCGTGAGGAATGAACATATTAACAAATGAGAGTTTTAGTTTATCATCAAGCGGCTTTGTTATAGCGCCGACAAAAAGAGCATCACCAAATCCGTATTCGTTTGGAACATTGTAGGACTCTTCATTATCAGAAAAGTCGTAGTACATTGGCCTTATAAGGGGCTTCCCCTCCGAGTATGCCCTGTAATTTTCTGTGTAAAGATATGGAACCAGCCTGTGGCGCAGCCTCATGAACTTCTTCATAGCACTGTGATAAGGCTCATCTATTACCCATGGTTCCTTGTTAAGGAAGGGACTAGCACTGGAGTGAAGCCTCATGATAGGTGAGAATACTCCATACTGGATCCACCTGATGAGTCTCTCGTTATCCTTATCTCCCATCATGTGTCCGCCAATATCGTGGCTCCACCATCCATAACCTATGTTGCTGGAGGTAGATGTAAAATATGGCTGAAACTCAAGACTCTTCCAGGAGCAGACAGTGTCTCCCGAGAATCCAATAGGATACCTGTGACTTCCAGGACCTGCGTACCTTGAAAAGATCATGGGCCTCTTATTTCTCTTTTCCTGATCCCTGTAATGATAGTGATTTAAAAGGATTAGCGGGTCCACATCTGAAGCTTTCCTTCCAAAGCCCTGCTGCCAGTCGATCCACCAAAAGT
>CAMVJI010000262.1 GCA_947167765.1 uncultured Butyrivibrio sp.
AAAAGTAATATCAAAAAATACTTCAAGTTTTTGGATTATTATTGTAATATGTATGACAAATATTATTTATGAAAGGTCGTAGCACTATGAGCAGCAAGGTTAATGTGGAAGAAATATTCGGCCAGAACGTCTTTACACTCGCCAAGATGAGAGAGCGTCTGCCAAAGAATGTATACAAAGAGGTTGTGAATGTAATTGAGCACGGAGGAGCACTGTCCAAGGAATCCGCTGACGTTGTAGCCAACGCCATGAAGGACTGGGCTGTAGAAAATGGTGCAACACATTACACACACTGGTTCCAGCCTCTTACAGGTATCACAGCTGAGAAGCATGATTCCTTTGTGGGAAGCGCAGACCAGGACGGCCGTATGCTTACTTCTTTCTCTGGAAAAGAGCTTATAAAGGGTGAGCCTGATGCTTCCTCATTCCCTTCTGGAGGACTTCGTGCTACTTTCGAGGCAAGAGGATATACAACCTGGGATATCACTTCTCCTGCATTTCTTAAGGAATCCGGAGCAGGTGTAACTCTCTGCATTCCTACTGCGTTCTGTTCATATACTGGAGAAGCTCTTGATAAAAAGACTCCTCTCCTTAGATCCATGGAGGCTGTAAACAAGCAGGCTTTAAGGATCGTAAGATTATTTGGCAACGACACAGCTACAAGAGTCAACGTTTCCGTTGGCCCAGAGCAGGAATACTTCCTGGTCGACTGGGACAAGTCAATGAAGCGCGAGGACCTTATCTTTACAGGAAGAACTCTCTTTGGAGCAATGCCTCCTAAGGGCCAGGAAATGGAAGACCATTACTTTGGCGTTATCCGTGAGAGAGTCGGCGAGTTCATGAAGGATCTTAATACTGAGCTCTGGAAGCTTGGTGTTCCTGACAAGACACAGCACAACGAGGTGGCTCCTGGTCAGCATGAGCTTGCTCCTATCTATGAGACTGCCAATATCGCAGTTGACCACAACCAGATCATTATGGAGACCATGAAGAGAGTTGCTGAGCATCATCATATGAGATGTCTGCTTCACGAGAAGCCTTTTGCAGGTGTAAATGGCTCAGGTAAGCATGACAACTGGTCTCTTTGCACAGACGATGGCAAAAACCTTCTTGATCCAGGTGATACACCTAACAAGAATGTTCAGTTCCTTTTTGTACTTGCCTGCATTTTAAAGGCAGTAGATACACATGCAGATCTGTTAAGACAGAGCGCTGCAGATGTTGGTAATGATCACAGACTTGGTGCCAATGAGGCTCCTCCTGCTATCATCTCTGTTTTCCTTGGAGAGCAGCTTGAAGATGTGGTAAGACAGCTTATCGAGACTGGTGTAGCCAAGTCTAGTAAAAAAGGTGGCAAGCTTAAGACTGGTGTTTCAACACTTCCTCAGTTCGAGAAGGATGCCACAGACAGAAACCGTACATCACCATTTGCATTTACAGGTAACAAGTTTGAGTTCAGAATGGTTGGTTCATCTGACTCAATGGCAAGCTCCAATACAACACTTAACACTATCGTTGCAGAAGCTTTCTGTGAGGCTGCAGATATCCTTGAGAAGGCAGATGACTTTGACATGGCAGTTCATGACCTTATGAAGGAGTACTTAACTGACCACCAGAGGATTATCTTTAACGGTGACGGATACTCCGACGAGTGGGTAAAAGAGGCTGAGCGCCGTGGACTTCCAAATATCAAGTCTACTATTGAGGCTGCTGACACTCTTACAACCAAGAAAGCAATACAGCTCTTTAGCGACTTTGGCGTTTACACCAAGACTGAGCTTGAATCAAGAAAAGAGATCATCTTTGAGAACTATGCTAAGACCATCAACATCGAAGCTCTTACAATGATTGACATGGCTTCCAAGCAGATCATTCCTGCAGTAATGAAGTATGCAGGAAGACTTGCTGGCGATGTAAATGCAGTCAAGGCAGCGGGTGCTGATGAGAGTGCACTTCTTTCTGAGCTTAAGGAGATCACAACAGAGCTCACCAAGATGAAGAAAGCTTTGGAAGATCTTAAGACCGTTGAAAACAAGGCCAGAAAGATCACAGATGCAAGAAAGCTTGCTTACTTCTACAAGGACAAGGTAAGACCTGCCATGGATGCACTTCGCGATCCTGCTGATAAACTTGAAATGCTTGTAGATAAAAAAGACTGGCCATTCCCAACTTATGCTGATCTTTTATTTGAGGGATGAGCCTTCAAAGCACCATAAATACTGGAGTTTAAAGAAAACAAAAAAGTTTTGAAAAAGTACTTGCTTTTTTATAGAGTCTACCGTATAATTACTACTTGTCGATGGGCTATCGCCAAGCGGTAAGGCAACGGACTCTGACTCCGTCATTACGTAGGTTCGAATCCTACTAGCCCAGCTATTAAAGCGAGATTGGTAACAATCTCGCTTTTTTTAAACTTATGTTCAAAGGGAGCGCCATGTATACATTTGATTCAAGGATCCGGTACAGTGAAGTTGATAAGGATGCGTATCTTACAATTGAGTCCCTTATAGACTATTTCCAGGACTGTTCAACCTTTCAGACACAGGATGGTCCTGCAACAATGGAGTATCTCAAGGAAAGAAAAATCGCCTGGGTTTTAAACTCCTGGCAGATAGTCATAAACAGATACCCGAGGCTATGCGAGGAAGTCACGATAGGAACTATTCCTTACGATCTCAAGGGCTTTTTTGGCCACAGGAATTTCTTTATGGATACCAGGGATGGAGAAAGGCTGGCAATTGCCAATTCTGTCTGGACATTGTTTGATTTTGAAAAAGGAGTTCCTGCCCGCATAACTCCAGAGATTGTAGAAGCTTATCCTCTTGAAGAGAGGCTTCCCATGGACTATGGAGACAGAAAGATAATGGTTCCAAAAGAAGCAGAAGTGCTGACTGGAGAAGAGATCCTTGTAAGGAGCCACCATCTTGATACCAACAACCATGTTAATAACGGGCAGTATATCAGGATGGCTATCGAGTCTCTTCCTGATAAGGCCATAAAGGTGACAGCTTTACGAGCAGAATATAAGAGGCAGGCGCTTTTAGGAGATACACTTTTGCCTGAGATCAGGAAAGTTTCAAAAAATGGCGCTATGACTTATACTATTAATTTGAAGGATGTAAGTAACAATCCAGTATGTATTGTTGAACTGACAACGCAGTGATGTTGCTGCAGCTTTTTTAGAACGGAGGACATAATGATCAGATTAGGTGAAAAACAGACACTTGTAGTAATCAAGAAGGTTGACTTTGGAGTTTATCTTGCAGAAAAAGCTGGTAG
>CAMVJI010000263.1 GCA_947167765.1 uncultured Butyrivibrio sp.
TTTTATGCTAGATTTTTTACAGGATTTAAATGAATCGCAGCAGGCGGCCGTTACTACAACAGAGGGCTATGTGCGGGTTGTGGCTGGAGCTGGAAGTGGCAAGACCAAGGCTTTGTCCAGCAGATTTGCATATCTTGTTAATGGGCTTGGCATAATGCCAGGTCACATTCTTTGTGTTACCTTCACCAACAAGTCAGCAACTGAGATGCGCCAGAGGATACATATGCTTACTGGCGACAATGATACAGGCTATATCAATACCTTCCATGGATTTTGCGTTTCAGTCCTTCAGGAGGATTCTCATGCTGTTCAGTATCCCAAGAGCTTTATGGTACTGGACAATTCAGACATCGATGACATCCTTAAGATCATCTATGAGGAGAGGGGACTGTCCCTTCGAGACATGACCTTTGGAATGGCAAGGGACATGTTTGAGATGCGCAAGATCTTTGAAGAGCCTGAGTACTACATTGATATGATAGGTATGTCACCTGAGGTCCTTAAGGAGAAATATGACAAGGCCACAGAGGTTCGTGACATTCTATTTTATGGATATCTCTATCAGGAGAAAAAGTGCTTTGGCCTTGATTACAATGATCTTATCAAGTTTACACTGTATATCTTTTCCCGAAATGAGGACATTAAGCTCAAGTGGCAGAAGCGCCTTGAGTATATCATGGTCGATGAGTTCCAGGATATCGATTCGTTGCAGCATGAGCTTATGGAGGTTCTTTCTGCTTATCACAAGAATCTTTTTGTGGTTGGTGATCCTGACCAGACTATCTATACCTGGAGAGGTGCCAACGTACATTTTCTCTTGGATTTTGACAAGAAATTCCCTGGTACCAAGACCATCTATATGAATGAGAACTACAGGTCCACGCCGCAGATACTGCGGGCTGTCAACTCTCTTATAGACAAGAACAGGGACAGGCTTAAAAAGGACCTTGTTCCGACTCTGCCAGACGGCGATAAGGTGGTCTGTCACCTGGCTCCGGATACAGCTGATGAAGCCGATTATATTACCGGAGAGATACTGGCTCTTAAGGGAATGGGTATTCCTTACAGAGATATGACCATCCTTTACAGGGCCCACTATGTCACAAGGACAATTGAAGAGGGACTTTTAAAAGAAAAGATACCCTATACCATATATTCAGGGGTTCAGTTTTTTGGCAGGATGGAGATCAAGGATGCCCTTAGCTACCTTAAGATGATAGTTTACAGAGATGATATCTCTTTTCGAAGGATTGCAAATGCCCCTAAGAGAAACCTTGGCAAGCGACGAATGCAGTTTTTAGAGCAGTATTCAAAGGACAAGGGATGCTCGCTCTATCAGGCCCTTAATGAGAATCTTGACGCTGAGATCATGAGAGGTACCAAGGCCAGAGCATTTATTGATCTTATTGAGAGCTTCTCTGAGAGCTATGAAGGGAAGATGGTTTCTGAGGTGTTTACAGGAATCCTTCACGAGAGCGGCTATGAGGAGATGCTAAGGACTGAAGGAGCCCAGGAGAGGCTTGATAACCTGGCAGAGCTCAAACAGGCAATTTTTGAATTTGAGACCAGTTGCGGCGAAGAAGTTGGGCTTGAGGACTATCTTAAGCACGTGGCTCTGTTTACCAATGCTGATTCTGATGCAGGAGCAGGAGATAAGGTCAAGCTTATGACAGTACATGCAGCCAAGGGGCTTGAGTTTCCTTATGTATTTTTGTGTGGTATGAACGAGGGAATCTTTCCTTCCCGCAAGATCCACACTCTTGAAGGCATGGAAGAGGAGAGAAGGCTTGCCTTTGTCGCTATGACAAGAGCCAAGAAAAAGCTCTTTATAACAGAGGCTGGAGGAAGGAACTTTGAGGGCATTCCAAGATATCCTTCCAGATTTATCCTTGATATTGATAAGGAACTTTTGGAATTTACTGACGGCGAGGTGGATGAGCTTTTAGTGTCGGCAAGGAAATTTATCGATAATGATTCAAGGCACCTTAAGGGCGCTGAGAAACTTAATCTCCTTGAGCCTGGCACAAGGGTGTTGCATGCAATACTCGGCAGTGGCATAATACTTGAAGTTAACTCCTCTGAAGAGAGTTATCTTATTAAATTTGATGAAATGGAGACTCCCAGGCAGATTTCTTTTAAAGTTAATCTGAAGCCTGAATGATTTATATGAGTAATGATCAAGAGTACTACGACCGCAGCAAAAGATATAAGCCAGTTAATATACCGGCCGCAATTTTTACATTTGCTTTTGTTTTGGCTATATGTGGACTTTTCATGGTAGCCATTTTCTTTCCTGAACTGTTTGGAGGTGGTTCAGAAGGAAATCTTTCTGTCAATGACAACTACAAAAACCTGAAAATAGAGTTTGATGACGATGAGACTTTTGCCTCTTCCTTAACCTATCCTGAAAGGGATACACCTACATATAAGTGGGCGGCAGCTGCAACTTCCATATATCCGTTCATGAGCTACGGATATGAAGAGTACATTGGAGGGCAGATGTTAAACTCCGCCGAGATCGATGACTGCAAGACATTTCTTGAAAATGCCTACAAGATAAGCGACCGTGATTCTGCTAAAAAAGTCATCGACAGAATGCTTAAGTATGGGCACAGAGCAAGATACAAAAAGTTCCTTAAAAGCGATAAGACTGTCAAAAAGGCCATTGACCTTATAGAAAAAGACATGGGTAGTGACCTTACTTATGAAGATGGACTTGAGATTACTGAGGAATATTTTAAAGAAAATGGGATCAGCACAGATGCTTTTGACAGAGTAAAGGGCTCGGCCCTTGCCTATCTTAGATTTGGTGACAGCGGAATTGATGGCTACGACTACCTAAGGCTTATCAGAGTGACCCATATGTGCTTTAAGTGTGGATATCTTAGCCAGAGAGAGTACATGCAGCTGATAGGCAATCTAAACGATGAGCTTAGAAGAGAGTATAGGAGCTTTAAAGAGATCCATGAGTGCTACTTCTATGGCGAGATGTTCAGGGTGGGAAAGGCTGCTGACAACAACAAGTATATATTTACAGATATTAAAAATGGTATTGCCAAGATGGAGAAAAAGGGTTACTACGATGAGATAGAGCCCATGTTCTTTGAAAACGATCCCCACACTTCAAGCTACTATCAGATGGCCAGGATTGAAAATGTAGAAAAGTTCAGCGAAACAGAGCTTTCTGATAATCTTGAGGATTATACTTTTGAAGTTAACGGTATTGTATATCAGCTTCCTGTAACCTATAAACAG
>CAMVJI010000264.1 GCA_947167765.1 uncultured Butyrivibrio sp.
GCAGAAGAAATAGATGAGAGCGCTTTAGAGCCTCAGATTGAGAAGATCATCGAGGAAGCAGGGCTTGATCCAAAAGATAAAGGCCTTAAGGAGAACTCTCTTTGGATGGTATCTCAGGGAATTCCCCTTACAGGACAAAACCTTGAGCAGGTAAAAACAATTAAGAGCCTTAAGCTCCCAGTATCAGAAGAAGATGCCATGAAGGCGGCAGCTTCTGCTATAGCTGATGGGAAAAAAGCTATCAAGGGAGATATTTTTGACCCAAGTTCGAACCTGGAGAAGGCAGCAGAGATCAAAGATGCTGTTGATAATATAAGTGATGATGACGTAAAGGATGTGGTGGCTTCTGGCAGAGAAATAACTATCAGGAACCTTACAAGTAATTTCTCCATAAGCTATGCTTCAGTTCAGGAAAATGATGAAAGGCTTGTAACTGCAAGGCTTCAGCTTGAGCAGGTAAGGCTGCAGATGACAGTAGAAGCTAATAAGCACCTTTTGGACAGCGGCTTTTCTATTGATACAGCGCCTATGGAAGAGCTCATTGAAAGACTAAAAGGCATTCTTTCAAGAGATGGCGAGGAAGTAACAGGCAAAGCCATCGATGAGATAACCAATGTGACACCTTCAAATATGGGCTATGCTTTCAGAATGACCATAAGCAGAGTGTCACTTATAGCAAATGGTCCTGCTGATATTGTGGGATCAATGGCTGATGACCTGAAAGAAGCGTCTCTTTTCAAAATAAGCCAGGCATCTGAAAATGCCACAATAAAATTCAGGCAGGCAGGAGAAGGCTATGAAAAGCTCATGACTGCTCCAAGAGCAGATCTGGGAGATTCAATTAAAAAAGCTTTCAGAAATGTAGATGATATCCTTAAGGACCTTCAGCAGGAAGCTACTGACGAAAACAGAAGAGCAGTAAGGATCCTTGGCTACAACAGGATGGAGATAAATGAAGAGAACTTTGAAAAGGTACGGAGCTGGGATGCAAAGCTTCAGAGCACTATAGAGAGGCTTAAACCTGGCGCTGTATTCGATCTTATAAGACAGGGAAAGAACCCTCTTTCAATGACAATCGAAGAGCTCTCTCAAAACCTTGATCAGAATTCAGAGTCTTCAGAGAATGAAAAAGGAAAGAGCGAAGAAAGATACGCAAAGTTTTTATTTAAGCTTGAGCACAAAGGTGAGATCACCAAGGAGGAAAAAGCTTCCTTTATCGGAATCTACAGACTTTTCCACACCTTAAAGACCACTGATTATCAGGCTATTGGATCACTTCTTAAGACAGATCAGGATATGACTATAGGAAACCTTCTTGGTGCCACAAGAAATCAGAAAGCATCAAGGCGGGGAATGGACTATAAGGTTGATGATGACTTCGGAGGCCTTTCTGTAAAAGAAAAAGACTATTCTCCAAGGATTGATGATCAGATATCTGCTGCATTCAGATATTACAGGGCTAAAGCTGAAACGGTTTACGAAAACCTTGAACCTGAAAAGCTTAAGCAGGCCAATATAACGGATAAGACTCTTTTACCAGAGCTTGCTGATGACCTTAAGAGAGCCGATATAGACAAGGAGCTTGAGAGGGAGTTTGCAAGGAGCGAGCTTGAACAGATAAGACAGACTGTATCTCTTAAGTCAGCAGAGCCCACAGCAAAAGAAATGACTCAGGCTGGCATTGAACTTACTTACAATAATCTTGAGGCATTTATAGAGGAAAAGAGAGACAGAAGAAACGGAAATATCTGGAAAAAGACTGAAGATATGGAAGAAAGGGAGCTTTTAAAAGAATCTCTTTCTGAAGATGATTATCAGGATAACTATGTAAAGATTTTGGAGAGAGTGTCCGATAATTTATCTAGAGAGCTACTTAGTAGTGATGACACATATATTGATGTCAGAGCAATAGCTCTTTTACAGAAACAGATCTCTGTAATGACAAAAAGTGCAGAGAGAAACAGCTATGAAGTGCCGGTTGAGATCGACGGAGAAGTGGTTTCAATGAATGTGACACTTGCTAGCGACGATACAAAAAAGTCAAGGATGGACGCCAGTGTTCTGACAGACGAGTACGGACAGCTAAACTTAAGCCTCTTCGTAGAAGAGGAAAGCATCCGGGGAATGCTCACAACCACCAATGGAAAGAACCAGTGGGAATCAGAATATCTGGAGAATGTAAGAACCAGATTGTGCGAGAGAATTTCAGAAAAGCTAGAAGACGTTATCGTAAGCGCTGAAAACATAGCGATCATCTACAACGCACAAGCAGGGCCTGCCTTTGCAGGTGTGGTTTCAAGAAATGCCATGGAAGGCGAAAATGCAGTACAGACAGACACAAAAACACTTTTAACTATGGCAAAAGCCTTTATTGAGGCTTTGTGATCACACTTTAAAAAGAAATGAGGTAGGCATGAAAGTAAACTATAATGTATCTGCGATGATAGCAAATAACGCTCTTCAGAAGAATGACAAGCTTCTTTCTGAGTCCCTGGGAAGACTTTCCAGCGGTCTAAAGATTGCAAACGCAAAGGACAATCCTTCAGGCCTTGCAATGTCCAGAAGAATGAATTCACAGATCGAAGGTCTTGGAGTTGCTAATGACACCTCTAATGATGCGATTTCAATTGTACAGGTGGCAGACGGAAGTCTGTCTGAGATCCATGAGGTTCTTCAGAGAATGAGCGAGCTGGCCATCAAGTCCAGTAACGGAACTCTTACTGACAGCGACAGAGAGGCAATTCAGGAAGAGGTTACTCTTTTAAAGCAGGAAATCGAAAGAATGGCAAAGACTACTCAGTTCAATGGACAGAGTATTTTAGATGGTTCTTTTGATCTTCGCGGATATGCAACTGTAGGAAGCAGCCCCTCCACAGCAGTTACAGACCCTAATATCAGCGTGCTTACTTATTCAGACACCGTTGGAGCTGGAACCTACCAGATAACTGGAATCGATGTTAAGTACCTAAATCTTACAGGCTCAACAGGAGTAGACAAGAAAGGTATCTTCTTCGAAGAGGGAAGCGAAGCAAATATCAAGATCCAGAAGATCTACGAAGATGGAACCACTGAGGACTACATGACAAATGGCATGCAGGCCACCATCACTGAAGACATATTATCACTTAAAGACAATACTGGAAAAGAGATAAAGATCCAGATAGACGAAGCTTTCAGCGGAACTCTTAACCTGGAGCTTACAGGAAAGGGTGCCATGACAATGCAGGTAGGCGCCAACGAGGGACAGACTCTTG
>CAMVJI010000265.1 GCA_947167765.1 uncultured Butyrivibrio sp.
CAGGCAACTGTCATTATGGCCATCATAGCAGCCATTATTACTGATAATGATTTCATCAAATTTTTGCGTATCATAACCTTTTCCTCCTCACGTTAAGCTACTTTATGTCTGTGGATGAGATGTCCAAAGTGATGGTCATCCCTCTCCGTCTTGACGTTTTTCATTCCAAATGTTGTTCTCATGATCAGGCCATCAAAGAGCATATACATTGAAGGCAGTACCAAAAGAACTGTGAACATACTGATGATTGCACCCCTTGCCATAAGCATGCACAGGGAACCGATCATATCGATACTGGATATAAGTCCAACACCGAAGGTTGCTGCAAAAAAGCTAAGGGCACTGACTATTACTGATTTCATGCTGGTAGAAAGAGCTATCAGTGTAGCTTCTTTCTTGGTGTGGCCTGAATTTCTTTCATTCAGGTACCTTGTTGTCATCAGGATCGCATAGTCAACTGTAGCACCCAGCTGGATAGTTCCTATAACTACTGAGGAAATAAATGGAATAACAGTTCCTGTGTAGTAAGGAAGTCCCATATTTACAAAGATCGCAAACTCAATAACTGCAACCAGGATAAATGGCAGTGATACTGATTTAAGTACAAATGCGATGATCAGGAACACAAGCCCTATTGAAACAAAGTTAACAACCTTAAAGTCGTGATCTGTAATATTGATAAGATCCTTGGTGCAAGGAGCCTCGCCTACAACCATAGCCTTGGGGTCATAGCTCTTTACTATGGAATCAACCTTGGCAATCTGATCATTTATCTCATCTGAAGCGATCTTATAATCAGTGGTCAGCATTACCATTTTCCACTCGTCGCTTTCAAGGTCTGACATAAGGTCTTCAGGAACGAACTCCCTTGGGAATGAAGGACCAAGAATCGAATCTGTTCCAAGAACTGAGATGATGCCATCTGTCTCTTTAAGTTCTTTTATCATCTCTGTCATTGAGGCTGTGTCCAGATTTTTATCAACAAGGAGCATGTAAGCTGAGTTCATCTCAAACTTCTCATCAACCTCGTTGGCACCCTGTACGCTCTCAAGTGAATCCGGAAGCGTCTGTGTCAGGTCGTAATATACAGATGTGTGGTTGTTTCCATAAATTGCTGGTCCCAAAATAGCGAGGAACAATGCAAAAAATACTATATAATACTTGGATATAAACTTAGGGAGCCTTACAAACTCAGGCATCAGCGGTTTGTGCTTGGTCTTTTCAATGAGGTTATCAAACACAAGGATCATACTTGGCAGGATCGTTACGCATCCGATAACTCCAAAGATAACACCCTTGGCCATTACAACACCAAGATCAAGGCCCAGTGTAAAGCTCATAAAGCAAAGAGCAACGAAACCTGCAACGGTGGTGATGGAGCTACCTATTACTGACTGGAAGGTTGCTGAAATGGCATTTGCCATGGCGTCCCTCTTGTCATCATTTTTCTCAAGCTCCTCCTGGTAGCTGTGCCACAAAAAGATCGAGTAGTCCAGAGTGACACCTAGCTGCAGTACCGCGCTCAGGGACTGGGTGATAAAAGAGATCTCTCCTTTAAACACGTTGGTTCCCATGTTATAAACAATCGCCATTCCTATACTCAAGAGGAAGAACAGCGGTATCAGGTAGGAATCCATTGTCAGTGAAAGAACGATAACAGCAAGAAGTACTGCGATTCCTACATATATAGGTGTTTCCTTCATAGCCAGGTTCTTGGTATCTGTAACAATGGCGCTCATGCCACTCATGAAGCACTGTTTGTTAGAGATACGTCTGATCTCTTCGATGGCTTCCATTGTGCCATCAGCACTTGTGCCGTCATCAAAGATAACAAACATCATTGTGGCATCGCCGCTGTTAAAAGCTTCGTACACCTCATCCGGTATCATCTCCATTGGAATCCTGATATCCAGGATTGAATCATACCAGAGAACCTTTGCCACATGATCCACATTTTCAATATTTTCCTTTAATTTTGAAACATCTTTTTCTTCCATTCCCTCTGCAACATACAGGACAAAGGAGCCAGTTCCAAACTGATCAAGCAGTATGTCCTGTCCCTGCATTGTCTCAATATCCTTAGGCAGATATGTAAGGATATCGTAATTGACTCTCGTATTGAAATAGCCAATTGCAGATGGAACAAGTAATGCGATTGCTGCAATTAAAATCGCATATCTTAGCTTTACAATCAAATGCGAAAGCTTGTTCATAACCTTCCTCCTCCAGAACTCATGCGCTTTGTGCGAGATTCTGATAATTTCTTTCAGTTAGCCTTGGCTAATTAGAAATATATTATTGACTTTTGGTCATTTTCTTATTATGGTATAACACATAAATGACCGTTGGTCAATATTTTTGGAAAATATTTTCACAAATCGAGTTTTCACCCTTGTTTACTGCATTTAAAACAAGTATGATACAATTAAATTGAAGGATAGGAATAAGAAATGGGAAAAGCAGATCAAAACAAAAAAATAAAGATGGAAAATCTTCTCAATACTTCCTTTGAACTATTCACCTCAAAGGGCATCAACAAGACTTCCATCTCAGATATTGTAGAAAGAGCCGGCGTAGCCAAGGGCACTTTCTATCTTTATTTTAAGGATAAATACGACATAAGGAACAGGCTTATCGCCCACAAGTCCAGTCAGCTGTTCATGCAGGCCTACGACGCCATGGAAAAAGAAGGCGTTGAGGATTTTGAGGATAAGATCATTTTTATAATGAACTATGTCCTTGATGAACTTGCTACAAACAAGGGTCTCCTTGCATTTATCTACAAGGACCTTTCCTGGGCAGTATTTAAAAGAGCTCTCACCAATCCACTGGCTGATACCGACGTAGACTTTGGCGCCGTGTATAACCAGATGATCGAGGATGCAGGCGGCAAGATCAAAGATCCTGAGGTAATGCTCTTCCTTATCATTGAACTTATCGGATCTACCGGCTACAGCTCCATCATGTATGACGATCCGGTATCCCTTACTGATCTTAAGCCTCATCTTGAGCAGACTGTCAGACAGATAATCGCACAATATACCGAAGACTAAACAAGACACGGGGACGGTTCTAGTGACTCATTGTGTACAATGAGTCACTAGAACCGTCCCCGTGTCTTGTTCAATGAGCTCTCCCTCAAATGAAATAAAAAAACCCCGGTTCAATTAAGAACCGGGGAAAGCTGCAAAATAAATTACTGCTGAACGATACCGCCGTTAGGTGAGATAACCTGTCCG
>CAMVJI010000266.1 GCA_947167765.1 uncultured Butyrivibrio sp.
GAAGGGTCATAAAGACTCCGCTTCTTATTACAACAGATGTCCTTAAGGACGTAAAGGAGCCTCCTTCAAAGATGATCTGTATTGAGCTTCATGATCATGAAAAGCAGGAGCGTTTTAGATGTGCCCTTCAGGATATGGTGGGAGATAAGCTGACACTTCTTTATTCAAATCCTTACTACCTTGAGATATTCCCTTCGGAAGCAGGTAAGGGTAGCGCAGTTAAAAGGCTTGCTGACATTCTTTCAGTTGATATAAAAGATACCTACGCGGCTGGAGATGAGCAGAATGACATTTCTATGATAAAGGCTGCAGGCTGTGGCATCGCCATGGTAAATGGTACGGACCTTGTAAAAAAGAGCGCTGATGTGATCACAACCCATGACAATGATCACGATGGCCTTGCAGAATTTATCTTAGGGGCAATAGAGTAAAATGATATTGTCTATGGCACTTTAATGTGCTAAACTATTTCGGACACTTAAATAATGTTATGAGGAGACTTTTTATGAATATAGTATGTTTAGATCTTGAAGGCGTTCTTGTTCCAGAAATCTGGATCGCATTTTCAGAGGCAAGTGGTATTCCTGAGCTTAAGAGAACCACAAGGGATGAACCTGACTACGACAAGCTCATGAGATGGAGGCTTGGGATTTTGAAGGAGCACGGCCTTGGACTTAAGGAGATCCAGGACACTATTGCTAAGATCGATCCCCTTCCAGGTGCAAAAGAGTTTCTTGATGAGCTAAGGAGCCTTACTCAGGTCATCATCATAAGTGATACCTTTACCCAGTTTGCGACACCTCTTATGGAGAAGCTTGGCTGGCCAACTATTTTCTGCAACTCTCTAGAGGTGGCAGAAAGTGGAGAGATCACAGGATTTAAGATGAGGATAGAAAACTCCAAGCTCACCACAGTAAAGGCTCTTCAGTCTATCGGATATGAGACTATCGCAAGTGGCGACAGCTACAACGATCTTGCCATGATACAGGCTTCCAAGGCGGGATTTTTATTCAGATCAACAGATAAGATCAAGGCTGATTATCCTGATCTTCCTGCATTTGAAGAATACAGTGACCTTCTTAATGCTATAAAAGAACAATTATAATCGATCTAATGTAAATTTAGTTGCATATGTACATATAGTATGTGACAATTAATGTAACTAGCGACCTAGCCCAGAAAGCTGAGGACAGTTCATGTGGGATTTTGGCTTTGCGATTCCTAGTTTTATCATTATTTTCATCGTACTATGCTTTTACTTTTCTTTGCCAAGACTTGCTATCAGGAGAAATGTATATTTTGTTTTGATACTGATAGTTGAAAGTTTTGTTATTTCGCTAGATATCATTTCTAGCTGGGCAGATAACCATATCAGCGATCTGCCACTTTTTTTGGTGGACTTTTTTAATGCCAGTTACTTTGCATTCTTTTTTGCGATGGCACTGGCTGTGTTTTATTTTACGGCAAGTTATTTTAGGCTTGTTCCTGAAAAGAATGATTTTAAGACACTCATTATCAATCTCCCATTTGTTTTTTCTTTTCTTTTTGCAGTGACAAGTCCCTGGACAGGACTTGTTTACTCAGTAAGATCAGGAGAGTATCAAAGCGGACCGTTGTATAATCTTGTTTATTTTGTGTATGCATATTATTTGATACTCTGTTACATCATTGTTATCAGATTTAAGCACAGGATAAAAAGAGGTCGCCATTATCTGGCTATGGTTTCCTTTGTAATGGTTCTTACAGTGGGCATTGTATTAAGAAAACTTATGTCACATGTTCTTTTGATGGACACTTTCTGCCTCATAGCGGTACTTATAGTATACCTTGCAACTGAAAATCCTGAGTTTTACATAGAACCAAGGGGAGCTGTTTTTAATAGTACTGCTTTCAGGGATTATATTGATGAAAATAATGGCAGGCTCCATCACAAGATAATTAGCGTTGTTGTAAAGAACTATCAGGATATGCGAGATATCTATGGCGGAAGGCAGATAGATGAAGGTATTGTGCTTATCGGCAGATATCTGACACAAAGCTTTAAGGACCTTAATACTTTCTATTACAGAAAAGGAAGCTTCATCCTCCTTGGAAATAATGATATGGATTTTGAACAGCATATCACAGACATCAAAAACAGATTTGAAGAGCCCTGGCTTGGTGATGATCTTGAGCTTTATCTGGAGGTTGGAATCGTTTATGTGGAACTAGGCAACAGAGTGGTGTCTGCGGACTCTCTTCTAAATTCTCTAATATTTGCCTTTGATAAGGTTGATAATCTATCCAGCGATGACGTCCTTGTTTATACTGATGCTGAGCTCAAGAACAAAGAGGAAGAAAATGTAGTAAAGAGATACCTGGAGAGCGCTGTTGACAATGACAAGGTAGAAGTCTTTTTCCAGCCGCTTATTGATGTTAAAAGAAATAAGCTTGCAGGGGCAGAAGCTCTTTGCAGGATAAGGGATGAAAAGGATAAACTCATTCCTCCTGGATTGTTTATCCCACTTGCAGAGAAAAATGGCAGGATAAACAGGCTGGGCGAACAGGTCTTTGAAAAGACCTGCCAGTTTATAGAGCAGGGTAACTTGGAAAAGACGCATCTTTCCTGGATAAACGTCAACCTTTCCCCGGTACAGTTCCTTAAAACTGACCTTGCAGACAGATATGCAGCCATCGCCAAAAAGCATGGAGTGGATCCAGCTCTAATTCATTTGGAGATCACTGAGGAATCCATGATCGATGAGGCCTTTTTAAACAGACAGATGAATTCCATGAGGGAAAAGGGCTTTAAGTTCGTGCTTGATGATTACGGAACAGGCTATTCCAATGCAGTAAGACTTAAGAAGTGCCAATTTATCAATGTAAAGCTTGATATGAGCCTTGTATGGGACTACTGTAAGGAACCCGATGAGATCCTTCCTAATTTGATAGTTACCTTTAAGCGCATGGGCTTTGGCGTTACAGCTGAGGGAATTGAAGACGAAAAAATGGCAGATATGATGAAGAGTGTGGGCTGTGACTACATCCAGGGCTACTATTACTCGAAACCTCTTCCAATGAACGAGTTCCTGGCCAAATATTCAGTTTGAAACAAGCCACGGGGACGGTTCTTTTGGCTGGTTTTGAAAATCAAAACCAGCCAAAAGAACCGTCCCCGTGGCTTGTCATTTTGTGTAAAGCCGTTGCATTTTATCTGGCTATCCAATATAATACGAACTGTTGCAA
>CAMVJI010000267.1 GCA_947167765.1 uncultured Butyrivibrio sp.
AAGCCCCTTGGGATATTTGCCATAAAGATATGAAAGCTCAAGGTTTCCATCAGCAGTTCTTTGGACAAAGATAAGGTCTACCAAAGTATTTTTGGCAAAAATGCATTTGCAAAGCTCAGGGACACAGCTCTTTTTCCAGCGATCATAATCTGCCACCTCGTAGGACTGTTCCCTCATGAGCATATTCAAAAGTTTTTTCTGCTCTTCCACAGGTCTGTCAAAGAACAGTTCTGTGGTCACTCCGGTTTTTACAACCTTTCTAAGCCCCTGGGACTGTTTGATATCATCTTTTGTAACATAATATCTTTCGTGAGAATAGCTGGTAATAAAATGTCTGATTGACAAAAAGAAAGTATGCAGTTCATCATCTTCATTTGAAAATTCGAACTGAGCGGTCAAAGGGAAAAGATCTCCCGTGTTCATAATGATGCGGCAAACCTGATCCACAAGCATCCTTCCCACACCCTGAAGACGGACCTGTGGCTCTACAAAGAGCCAGTCAAGGGAGTATTCATAGTTCATAAGAACATATGAAACAGCTCCCAAAACTTTCCCTTCTTCGTCAATGGCTCCCACCGCCACCCTAAAGGATTCTAACTCAATTTCCCTTGGAAACACTCTTTCAAAGTATATTCTATTCTCATCATTAAGTGCTACAAAGCTGACCTTCATGATCTTCCCTCAACATCACTTTTTCATTTTTTTGTACGGAACAGGCTTTTTGTCTTTAAGTTTACCATATTTTGCCACTGCTGCAGTCAGTTCCTTAAGCATATCTGGTATGGTCATATTTGCCATTGCAACCTGTGTACTCTTATTATCAACAACCCTGTCCCTTCCATCTATCAGATTCACATTATACTGTTTAGTCAAATACGATGTGGCATAAAGGCTTAAACAGTTAACCGCTTGATTTAATGCTGCGAACCTCTTATCACTTTTTATATGATTTGCAAGTGATGGATGTGCTTTATTTATAACGTTAAATGCCAAGTCTCTTCTTATTGCAGAAAAGAAATTATTTGAGTCGCCATGGACCTTCTTTTCTATCCATAGGTTAATGACATCCGCGTACAGATTAGGTTTTTTTACCTGCTCGGCAGTAGGAATGGGGATGTCTGATACAGAATCATAAATATGAGGGTAATATTCAGATATCATTTCTTCCCTTGTATCATAGTCATCATCTTCCCATGCCTTTAGCCATTTCATGTTCCAGGCCTCATTTTCAGCCATTTCCTTGGTTGTGGGCCTTCCATCCTTGTCATAAATCACAGGTTTAATAATAAGACTTACGCTTCTGTCAAAGGATAGGCCACTACCCATATACTTGGACAATGTCGGCTCAGCTTTTTCATAGGCAGCTTTGTACTGGGGCCTATTCCCCATATTCTTAACTCTCTCAAATCTCTTAAGAACGTCATAGCCTTCCCTCGTAAACTCCGGCACCTGTTCTTTGAATTGCAAAAATTCTTTGTCTTTCTGAAACTCAGCCTCCATTGTTTTTATTTTAGAAGCATCAAAAGCCATGTCCTTATCATTCTTGTGCTGATCATACAGGATAGAGCTTTCATACAGCTTTTCCGCATAGAAATCTAGAAGGCCTTCATTATTTGGTGCTTTTTGCAGGTCTGCAGAATCTAAATTCATCTTGTGCTTTTGAGGAACATATAATTGCAAATACTGAACTGCAGACCCCAATGTGTCACCAAGAGCTGCATACTTAGGATTTTTTTCTTCATTGATATAATCTTTAATTCCCGGTATTTTGTTCTTAAGGTTATCTATAGAAAGTCCTTTTCTACCTGTAAACAGGATCATCTTAAGCTTGTCTTCCTTGATGATCTTTTCACACCATTCATCAATCTGCAAACGGTATTCCTTAATTACATTTTCTTTTTCTTTCTTATCAAGCCCAGCTAAATCCACTTGCATCTTTGGGAGCGGTGGCAAAGAATCAACGCCATCATAGGCATGAGGCATATTTTCCTGTATCATTTTGCCCATGGTATCAAAATCCCCATTCACTCCATGCCATGTTTTTAGCCACTTTTTATTCCACTCATGATTTTCTTTGTCTGTCTTGCTTATGGGTTCTCCCTTCTTGTTGAAGTTGACAAACTTAAGCATGTGCATAACAGCTCTGTCAACTGTTTTCCCAGCCAGACCATCAGCCAGATACTTATTAGCTTCTTTTATAAGACTCAGATACTCAGGATGAACCTTGAAAGAAACGAATGCATCATGACTTTTTTTCAAAGCATCCTTAATGGTCTTCCTGTCTTCATCAATGGTGTTCTTGCTATCTTTTTTCTCCTCATTGATGATATTTATCTTATTAAGATTTTCTTTCTTTTCTTCCTCCTTCTTCACCTCCACTGTTTTCTTAAAAAGTGCATCCTTTGGAAGGAGTCTGAGCTTTTCTTCATAATCCTTTAAATTGTCATTTACAACTCCCTTTAAATCTGTCTCAGACATAAATCTTCTTGTATAAAGTCTTACGCCGTCGGCATTTTCAGGATCAATATCAATATTACGTTTAAGGCGCAGATTTGCTGTAATATAATTCTTAAGATTTTTAAGCATATCAAGCTTAGCTACAAAGGCAGGCTCATTACAGATATTTTTTGCTGTTTTACTCATGGAAACAAGGCCATCAATACCTTTAAGCCTTCTTAACATATCCATGATCTCAAAAAGTCTCTCTCCCTTAAGTGCCGTTCCATTGGACAGTTCCTCTACTGTTGGCCACTTAAAATCATCAAACATTTTAGGGAGATTTTCCTTTATATATTGTTCTCTCGCTGCTGTTTGGTCAGTAGATGTCCATAGCTTGATCCAGACCCTGTTTTCCTCAAGCTTTTTCTGATCCAAAGGGGTTATACCCATTTCATGCCTATGTGTTATTCCATTCTCCTTGTCTTCTGTTACCTGTTCTTTAAATCTTAAGGATTTAAGAAGAGGCGCAGGAGCCAGTGAAACCTTTGCATACTCTTCTTTCCCTTCTCCGGCAAATACACCTTTTTTAAGCCCCGCAGATACTGCCTTTTTATTAGCATTACTATGCGAAACCTTCTGGGCATCAACAATGGTCTTGTAAACAAGGAAGTCTTCTTTTGTAAACTTAAGTTTTGCAGAATATTTGCTGCGAATCTTTCTGTATTCTTTTTCTTCTTCCTTATTGAGTTCTACTTCATCCTCTTCTTCATGGATGATATTTAT
>CAMVJI010000268.1 GCA_947167765.1 uncultured Butyrivibrio sp.
ATTTCATGAGTAAAGATTTTGACATTCAGGAGTACATGACCCATGGCGTAGAACGCGTGGTTTCAGACGCCATCAAGGCTACACTAAAAAATCCCAAGGAGAGCGCCTACATGGCCAAGTTCGCCCTGGCGACCAAGACAGCTTCCAAAAAGAGGGCCAAGCTTGAGGCAGAGGGTGAGCACATTCCACCATTTCTCATTGCCAGCATCACCAGCAGCTGTAATCTTCACTGCGCTGGGTGCTATTCAAGATGCAACGACGCAACACAGGATACAGAGCCGGTTGCGCAGCTATCTGACGATGAGTGGCTCAGGGTCTTTGATGAGGCTAGTGACCTTGGCGTAAGCTTCATTCTTCTTGCAGGTGGCGAGCCACTTCTTCGTAAAGGCGTCATCGAGGCAGCAGGTAAGAAGCAGGATATTCTTTTCCCAATATTCACCAACGGAACCTACATGGCTGACAAGTACTTTGATATGTTCGATAAAAACAGGAATCTGGTGCCCATTATGAGCATCGAGGGCGAGAAGGAGGCAACAGACACCCGCCGAGGCGAGGGCGTTTATGACAAGCTTGTTTCAAACATGGACGAGCTAAACAGAAGAGGCCTTATCTACGGCGCTTCAGTAACTGTTACAACTGAGAACTTAAAGGACGTATCTTCCGAGGAGTTCATCGGAATGCTCTCAAGCAAGGGCTGCAAGGCAGTTATCTTTGTTGAGTTCGTGCCAGTAACTGAGGATTCCAAGCACCTTGCTCCTGGGGATGATGACAGAGAGTACCTGAAAAAAGAGATCATGCGACTTAGAGCTGATCACCCTGAGATGGTCTTCGTTTCCTTCCCTGGTGATGAGAAGAGCTCAGGCGGATGTATCGCAGCAGGAAGAGGCTTTTTCCACATCAACTCCCACGGCGGAGCGGAGCCTTGTCCTTTCTCACCATATTCAGATATAAATGTAAAAGACACATCTCTGCGAGAGGCCATGAACTCCAAGCTCTTTAGGGCCCTTCAGCAAGAGGGCGTACTGCTTGATGATCACGACGGCGGATGTGTTCTCTATGAAAAGAGAAAAGAAGTTGAGGCGCTGCTTGGCAACGCAGTATGAATGTAAAGGCGCTGATTGAAAGCGCAGTATAAAGAAAATGAACCGGAGCGGGATTTGTTTTTTGAGGCGAAGGATCAGGACCTGATGAGATCGCTGATTCTTTTCCCGAAAAAGAAATCCCGCTCTATTTCATAGAACTCCTCCCACATGGATAGAGTCTTGCAGGAAGCCTTTCTTGGGCAATCCTCTGCATTATCTGCAAGGCAGGCAACAGGAGCAATGGAGCCTTCCATGAGCTCGATGATCTCACCAACTGAGTATTCTTCCGGAGTCTTGGTGAGCTTGTAGCCGCCGTGTTTTCCGCTGGCGCCAGCAAGGAGCCCGCCGTGGACCAGCTCTTTTGCAATGATCTCCATATATTTCTTGGAAAGCCCCTGGCGCTCTGCGATGTCCTTAAGGGGAATGAATTCATCCCCTGGCTGCTCGGCCAGATCTATTATCATTCTAAGTGCGTATCTTCCCTTGGTTGAAAACATGATAATTCCCTTCGATAGTTCTTTTACATAATGTTATAAGTAAATCGTATAGATAGCAATAACTATAAGCTATTATAAAACCTATTGACACAGTAGGTAAATAGTAATAATCTTTTAACAAGTTAAAGCGATAAATAAACGACATTAAAATAAAACACCAGGAGGACAAAGGTATGAGTGGTTACAGATTTGAGACATTACAGTTACACGTTGGTCAGGAGCAGCCAGATCCAGCAACAGATGCAAGGGCAGTTCCTATTTATCAGACAACATCCTACGTTTTCAGAAACAGCCAGCACGCAGCTGACAGATTCGGACTTGCTGATGCAGGTAACATCTACGGAAGACTTACCAATTCCACACAGGACGTTTTGGAAAAGAGACTTGCAGCTCTTGAGGGCGGTTCAGCAGCCCTTGCAGTAGCTTCCGGAGCAGCAGCCATCACATATACGATCCAGGCACTTGCAGCAAATGGCGGTCACATCGTTGCTCAGAAGACAATCTACGGCGGCAGCTACAACCTGCTGGCACACACACTTCCACAGTATGGTATCAATACTACTTTTGTAGATGCTCATGATCTTGCAGAGGTTGAGGGAGCAATTAAGGAAGATACAAGAGCAATCTACCTTGAGACTCTTGGAAATCCTAACAGTGATATTCCTGATATTGATGCAATTGCTGAGATCGCTCACAAGCACGGTCTTCCACTTGTTATCGACAACACATTTGGAACACCATACCTTATAAGACCTATCGAGCACGGCGCTGACATCGTTGTTCATTCAGCAACCAAGTTTATCGGAGGACATGGCACAACCCTTGGCGGTATCATCGTTGAGTCAGGTAAGTTCGACTGGCACAAGAGTGGCAAATATCCTAACATTGCAGATCCTAACCCAAGCTACCACGGAGTTTCTTTTGCAGACGCCGTAGGTCCTGCTGCATTCGTCACATATATAAGGGCTATTCTTCTTAGAGACACAGGAGCAACTATCTCTCCATTTAACGCATTCCTGCTCCTTCAGGGCGTTGAGACACTTTCACTTCGCCTTGACAGACACGCTGAGAATACAAAAAAGGTTGTGGAGTTCCTAAAGAATCACCCAAAGGTAGAGAAGGTCAATCACCCATCTATCGCTGATCACCCTGATCATGCGCTTTATGAGAAGTACTTCCCTAACGGCGGCGCATCAATCTTCACCTTTGAGATAAAGGGCGGAAAGGAAGCAGCCTGGAAGTTTATCGATAACCTTGAGATCTTTTCCCTTCTTGCAAACGTAGCTGATGTGAAGAGCCTTGTTATCCATCCAGCTACAACAACACACTCACAGCTAAACGATGAGGAGCTGAAGGACCAGGGAATCACCCAGAGCACCATCAGACTTTCAATCGGAACAGAGCATATTGATGATATTATTGCTGACCTTGAAAAGGGTTTAGCAGCTATATAAAAAGCCAATAAAATGCCAATTTAAGTCATAAAAAATCTCCTACTTGCAGGGCCAAAGCCGCATAAAATGTGGCTTTGGCCTTTGTTTATATTTATTTTAGAAAATTTTGTTTGAAGAGGTGTTGACATATTGTTCTAGTTGTTCTATAACATACTTGTAACAAGAAATTAGCAGCCGAACACTT
>CAMVJI010000269.1 GCA_947167765.1 uncultured Butyrivibrio sp.
GATCCCTATGATACTGGTTCGAATAATGACTTTTCCACGGTTTTCTCTATCGTTTCTAGACATGTCTTAGTCCTCCCAAAGTAAGTCAAAGTTAAATACGCTCAAAGATGTAAAGTCTGGTATCACCAGTTCTCATGATCCTGGTTTCGTCGTTGTGGCCAGTTCCAGAGAAGGAAGCATTAAGTGAAAGGCCTCTTGTCCTTAAGGCTGCTCCAGAAATTGTGTCTTTTTGCTCTTCACTCTTTATATCCTTAAATATGCTGATCACGTTTTGCAGAAGTCCATCCTGCTTGATATGGACAGGAGCCACGTTATTGATAAGTGTTCCCATATCCTTGATGCTATAGGGAACTGCTCTGTTCCATACCGAGTAAAGGGCGTCGTCCAAAAGGCCCTTTGCTCTTATGCACCTGTAGTCGTTGTTAGGTGTGGCGTTTCTCTCAACTGCAAAGGCCACAGCCCTCTGCTTATCCTGTGACACGATCATAAAGCCAGAGTCAGGGAGCCTGTAATAATCTCCAAACTGGAAAACATCTCTGTACTTCTTGTAAAACTCAACCTGATCCTTGATGAGCTTTTTATCAGCATCGTGCATGTCGCAGAGATTGAGCTCATAGCCAAAGCATCCAGCTGCCGCCAGTTCAAACCTTGACTCCAGGGGACTATTCATAAGTGTCTGATGATTAGGAACCGCTGAAACGTGGGCACCTACTGTACTTGCAGGATATCCGTAACTGTATCCCCTCTGGATATCAAGCCTACAGAAGAAGTCTGTATCATCACTTCCCCAGATCTGTGGGAAGTAGGAAAGCATTCCAAGGTCAAAGCGGTTTCCGCCAGCTGAGCAGCCCTCAAAGAGGATCTTAGGGAAGGCGTCTGTCAGCTCTTTTAATACCCTGTAAAGCCCAATGTAATATCTGTGCTGGAACTCGCCCTGCCTGTCAGGTGACAGGGAGGTTGAGAATCTGTCAGAGAATATCCTGTTCATATCCCACTTAACGTAGGATACATTACCTGCGGAAAAGACCTTTTTCATGGCCTCGATTATATAGTCCTGAACCTCTTTCCTGGTAAGATCCAGGTTCATCTGGTTGCGGCCTTCAGAGTGGCTCTGACCTGGAACCTGCACAGCCCAGTCTGGATGGGACCTGTAAAGGTCACTGTCCTTGTTCACCATCTCAGGCTCTACCCATACGCCAAGCTCCATGCCAAGATCGTTCATCTTCTGAGCAAGCTCTTTTATGCCTCCTGGAAGCTTTTTCTTGTTCTCATACCAGTCTCCAAGGGACCTGTGGTCGTCATTTCGCTGTCCAAACCAGCCATCGTCCATGACAAACAGCTCAATTCCGCACTTCTTTGCCTCTTTGGCAAGGCTAAGAAGAGACCCTTGCGTAAAGTTAAAGTAATTGGCCTCCCAGCTGTTAATAAGGACAGGGCGCTCCTTGTCGCGCCAATAGCCTCTTACTATGTGCTTTCTTACAAATCTGTGCATGTTTCCGGAAAGGCCATTGTAGCCCTCATCAGAATATGTCATTACAGCTTCCGGTGCTTCAAAGCTCTCACCCTTTTCAAGCTTCCAGTTAAAGCCAACAGGCTGTATTCCTGATACAAAGCGGCTTATGCTGGCTGCATTGGAAGAAAGAGCCTCATAGTGATTGCCACTGTAGATAAGGTTAAAGCCATATGCTTCGCCGTAATCATCAGTGGTTTCAGGTCTTGATACCATCACAAATGGATTGGAGCGTGATCCTGATTCTCCTGCAGCAAGCTCCTCTGAAACAGCCTTGCCACCATCTACAATAGAATCAAATCTGCCCATCTCATAGGCCCATCTTCCATGGAAGGAAGTGAACTTATAGCCTGTGTCATAGAGATCAACGCAGGTGCTAAGAAGTCTGTCAATAGTAAGCGCACTGTCGTTGTCGTTATAAAGGGCTGCACTTCTTGTGATAATGTCGCAGTCTGGGAAAACAGAATACACAAGCTCAAGTCTTGCGCTGTACTCCTTGTCAGCAAGCTTTAAAACCAGCTGCTCGCAGCCTCCCTCAGCGTCATAGGAAGATGGAAGGGTGTTTAGATTTCTTTTGCCCTTTCTCACCTCGTAGTCATAGTAAAGGAAATTAGCGGTGGTTGAGCCATTTCCATAGGTCACTTCAAGAAGGGGCTCTCTGATGTCGCCCTTACCAAAGGTTGGAGCCTCAAGCCCGTACATTTCAAGACTGACATTCCTGAAATCATCGCTGAAGCCATTCATGTTTCCACCACCAAAATAGTGCTTTGGAGCGATAGCAGTTGCTATTTTTAGAATCTCTTCCTTGTCTGCTCCTGGCCAGTCAATCTCATCCTTTAATCTGTCGTATTTTTCTCCAGATATAAGAGATCCGCCATAGTGAAGATGCTCCAAATGACCTGTCTCAATGACTCTGAACATATAGGATGTGTTTTTTGTCTGTAAAAGAAATACTTTACCGTCTGCGTATATCATTTTCCCCTCCGGATTTAACCCTTAGACTCTAAGTCCATTGATAATGATGTCGATCATACCATTTAAGGCTTCCTCGTAGCTTACGCTTGTCTTGGAGAGTTCTTCTGAACCAAGGAATTTCTCAATAGCACCCTCAATTATTAGCTTTACTACAGGAATAGGCATCTTGCGAAGCTTTCCCTCTTCCATGGCCTGCTTAAGGAGCTTTTCAGTCTCCTCCCAGTCGCTCTCAATCCTTGAAGAAAGCTTCTGATACACTGTGGGATATTTGTCCTTTAACTGATAAGCCATTCTGAAGTCAATGTTTCTGTAGCTGTCAGGAAGGCAAACTATGACTCTTGAGAGCTTTTCAACGATGTCCAAAGAGTCATCGTTTAATATCTCTGCCTCTTTTTGCTTGATGGCAGTAAAACCATAGTCGACTGTGGCAAAGAAAAGCTCGTCCTTGTCATCAAATTCCTTGTAGATGGTCTTTTTACTGATATGGAGCTCCTTGGAAATGTCGTCCATGGTGAACTTCATTCCCTTCTGGTTGAACTGGTTGATAACTGACTCCATAATGCTCTGACGTAAATTTTCCATGATAACCCCCTTAAGCGCTTACTTAAGCACTGCCTTTAAATAATCCCAAACATTTGATGCCGATCTTACCGATAATTTTTCTTTTGTTGAATGAATATCCTGCATATCAGGACCGATTGAAATGCAGTCAAGTCCCT
>CAMVJI010000270.1 GCA_947167765.1 uncultured Butyrivibrio sp.
TGAAAAGATACCCATGATAGACTTAGCATCGATAACGTATCTTCCAGAAACGAGATCGAAGTCATAATCAAACTTCGTAATATCGTTAACAAAAGATTTTACCTTATCGATAGAATTAAGTGAAATTTTTACGGTCTTCATTGCGCAAATACCTCCTTTTCTTCTTAATAGTAAACGGAAGATTGTAAAAAGTCAATGAGATATAGTATGGAAAATAACATTAAAGGCTTAAAGGTAGCCCTTCATAACCTTGGATGCAAAGTAAATAGTTACGAAATGGACGTTATGAGCCAGAAATTATCTGATGCTGGCTGCGTGATCGTGCCATTTAATGAAAAGGCTGATGTCTATATCATCAACACCTGTACAGTTACAAACATAGCTGACAGAAAGTCCAGACAGATGCTCCACAAGTCAAAAAAGGAGAATCCTGATGCAATAGTTGTGGCTGTTGGATGCTATGTTGAGACTGGAATGGATGGTGTAAAAAAAGATGAATCCATAGACCTGGCTGTTGGCAACAACAAAAAATCGGAGATTGCTGATATTCTTTCTGAGTTTGTTGCAGCCAGAGGCGGCTTCGACAAGACCATGGGAGGAAAATCTGTCATAGACATCAATCACACAGATGTCTACGAAGAGATGAGACTTACAGATCTTCCAGAGCACACCAGAGCCTACATCAAGGTCCAGGATGGCTGCAATCAGTTCTGTACCTACTGCGTAATTCCTTATGCAAGAGGAAGGGTGCGCAGCAGGGATATGGGGGACGTCATAGAAGAGGTTAAAGACCTTTCCCTTAAGGGCTGCAAGGAAGTTGTCATAACCGGAATCCATGTTGGCAGCTACGGAATAGACAAGGGACAGCCCATGCTGGTTGACCTTGTGGAAAAAGTTGCCGGGGTTGATGGTATCGAGAGGATAAGGCTTGGTTCAATCGAGCCAAGGTTCATTACAAAAGAAAATGTTGAGAGAATGGCAAAGATAGAAAAGCTTTGCCCCCACTTCCACTTGTCGCTCCAGAGCGGCTGCAACTCAGTTCTTAAGAGGATGAACCGCCACTATACTGCGGAGGAGTTTAAAGAGTCTGTAGCTCTTTTGCGAAAAACCTTTGACAGACCTGCCATAACCACAGACGTGATCGTGGGTTTCCCTGGTGAAACAAAAGAGGAGTTTGAAGAGTGCAGGGACTTTGTGTCTGATATAGAGTTCTATGAAATGCATGTCTTTAAGTATTCCCCAAGAAAGGGAACTGTGGCAGCAGGAATGGCTGATCAGCTTACCGACAGACAAAAGTCTGAAAGAAGCGATGTGCTCCTTGATATAACAGCCCGTGATTCTGAAGAGTACAGGAAGGGATTTATTGGCCAGGAACTTTCTGTTCTCTGGGAGGATGAGGAGGTTCACGGCGGTAAAAAATATATGATAGGACATACTGACAGATATGTCAGAGTTGCTGCCTGTGAAGAAAGCAATGACTACAAAAATGCCGTATCTGGGGAGTTTTCAAGGGTTACTCCAAGGACTTTACTAAATGCCGATACATTGCTTATTTAAAATTAGTGTTGTACAATGAAAATAACTATAGTTATGAAAGGTTGAATTAACTATGCCAGAGCAGGATTTAGGTAATACCCAATTTTTTAAAGTAGAAGTTGAGCCTGAGACAGGTGTTAAGAAGGTACTTTCTGTTGTTTACGACGCTCTTTTAGAGAAGGGCTACAACCCGGTAAATCAGATAGTAGGCTACATCATGTCTGGAGATCCAACCTACATCACAAGCCACAAGGGCGCAAGAAGCCTTATCATGAAGGTTGAGAGAGATGAACTTGTTGAGGAGATGCTCACAGAGTACATCAAGAGCAACAATTGGGCTAAAAAATAATGAGGATCATGGGACTTGATTACGGGTCCAAGACCGTGGGAGTTGCCATTAGCGACGAGCTTTTGCTGACAGCCCAGGGTAAAGAAATTATCCGTAGAAACGAAGAAAATAAACTTCGAAAGACACTAGCGCGCATTGAACAGCTCATTCAGGAGTATGGGGTGGAAAAGATCGTACTTGGACTTCCACTTAATATGGATGAGTCGGTCTCTGAGCGCTCACAGTTATGCCTTGAATTTAAGGACAAGATAGAGAGAAGAACAGGAATTCCTGTTGATATGCTGGACGAACGCCTTACAACCGTTGAGGCGGACGAGATAATGGACGAAGCCGGAATAAAAGGCAAGAAGAGAAAAGAGTACGTTGATATGATTGCAGCCCAGATCATCCTTCAGGATTATCTGGACAACAGATTGAAAAGGTGAATGAATTTGGAAAAGATAATGTTTAGTCCCGATGGGGAAGAAGCAGTTGAGTTTTATTGTCTTGAGCAGACTGTAATTGGAGCCAAGACCTATCTTTTAGTAACTGATGAGGAAGACGGAGATTCCGAGGCACTTATACTTCGGGATGACTCCGATATGAATGATGAAGAGGCAGTTTATGTCATTGTGGACGATGACCAGGAGCTTGAAGCGGTTGCTGGTGTATTTCGTAAGCTGCTCTCTGAGGATGGAGTAGATCTGGACATTTAACGGGCTATAGGTTTATGTCTTTTTCTGCACATCCGCCAAAAATAATGGAGGAATTATATTGAGTAAAAAGAAAACTGAAAATGCGTCCAAGCTGCAGATCATCCCATTGGGTGGTCTTGAGCAGATTGGAATGAACATCACTGCCTTCAGATATGAGGACAGTATTATTGTAGTGGATTGCGGTCTCTCTTTCCCTGATGATGACATGCTGGGAATCGACCTGGTAATCCCTGACATCACTTATCTGCAGGAGAACATTGACAAGGTCAAGGGCTTTGTTATAACTCACGGACATGAGGACCACATTGGTGCGCTTCCTTATGTGCTCCATGAGCTTAATGTGCCTGTTTATGCAACAAGGCTTACCATGGGTATCATCGAGCACAAGCTCGAAGAGCACAACCTTCTTAAGAAGACCAGAAGAAAGGTTGTGAAGTTTGGCCAGTCCATCAACCTTGGTTCTTTCAGGGTTGAGTTCATTAGAACCAATCACTCTATTGTAGACGCAGCGGCTCTTGCAATCTATTCACCTGCAGGAACGGTTGTCCACACAGGAGACTTTAAGGTTGACTATACTCCTGTATTTGGAGATCCTATCGATCTTCAGAGATTTGCTGAGAT
>CAMVJI010000271.1 GCA_947167765.1 uncultured Butyrivibrio sp.
ATCACTTGAGGCTGAAGAGCTTGATGCAAACTACTTCCAGACACTGGCTTACATGAACAGCCAGAATGAGGACGGCGGTCTTCACCTTGTAGCTGTAGCAGGCGTTCATATTGAGCCAATGGGAATTTACTCAGATAAGTACAAATCACTTGAGGAGCTTCCTGATGGAGCTTCAATCGGAGTACCAAATGGTCCTGAGAATGAGGACAGAGGAATCGATCTTCTTGTTCAGAAGGGACTTTTAGTATCAAACGGCGGATTTGGCACAGATCCTAACTACACAGAGGATTCTCTCAACAACGATAAAGAGGCTAATCCACACGGCTACGTTATCACACCACTTGATGCTGCACAGCTTGCACTTTCTCTTCCAGATCTTGACGCTGCAGCCATCAACGGCAACTACGCTCTTGAAGCTGGACTTCCTGCAACATACCCAGCACTTGGTATTGAGGAGTTCAACGAGGAGACATCAATTAAGAGAACAAACTTCCTTGTTGTAAAAGAGGGAAATGAAGAGTCAGAGAAGACCAAGGCTCTTATAAAGGCTCTGCAGTCAGACAAGGTTCAGTCCTATATCGAGGATACATATAAGGGTGCTGTTATCACATCTTACATCGATCCTCAGTAATCAGATACCTTTAGAGAACTCCTGGGAAAACGGGAGTTCTTTTTAAATAGAGGAAAAATCTGGTATTAATAAAAATAATGAAATTGGCCATTACATTAATACCAGAACATGAGATATATTCTTTAACATGACAAAGCGTTAAAGGAGTAAACAATAGTGAAAGTAGCAGCAATAAACGACCTTTCCGGGTTTGGAAAGTGTTCTCTTGTGGCAGACATGACTGTGCTTGCAGCAATGGGGATCCAGTGTTGTCCCATACCAACTGCCACACTTAGCGCACAGACCGGGTATCCATCATACTATTTCAAGGATCTGACGGGGATTATTCCGGAGTATCTTAAGGAATGGGAAAAGCAGGGAGAGACCTTTGACGGGATAATAACCGGTTTTATGATGAGTAGTCTCCAGGCAATAAATAGCTTGGAATTCATCCTGAGGATGAGGTCAGAAGGAACGAAAGTCCTTGTGGACCCTGTTATGGGGGACGATGGCAGAACCTATAGGAATTTTTCAAAAGAGCTTTTGGAAACCATTAGGCGCATGGTAAAAGAGGCAGACATTATAACTCCAAATCTGACAGAGCTGATCCTACTTGCTGGGGAAGATATGGACAAGGTAACAAAGCTTCCGGAAAAAGAGCTTACAGAAGAAATTTACAGGCTTTCAATGCTGGTAGGTGGCGACAAGGGAAAGATAGTTGTGGTGACGGGTATACCTCTTTCTGATACTAAGGCAGTAGCAAATTATGTCTTTGATAATGGGGAGGGAACGATCATTACATCGGAGAGTAATGGAATACATTATTCCGGAACAGGAGATCTTTTTGCTGCGGCTTTTCTGGGAGAGTATTTAAGAGGCGGAAGTGCTACAAGCGCTGCAAATCTTGCTAGCCAGTTTATCCTGGCTTCAATCAAGGATACGCCTAAGGATGTATCGCCCAACGCTGGGACGGAATATGAAAAGAACCTCAAAATGCTGATGAGGTAAACAACTTTAACGCAAATAAAAACAAAGTGGGGAAAAGAATATGATCAGAAAAAACAGTAGAGTTTACAACATGGCATTTACAGGACTTTTTGCGGCTTTGATAACTATTTTCACCGCTTATATTGGACATGTTCCAGTTGGAGTAAATGGCGGGTATATCCATTTCGGAGATGGCCTTATATATCTTGCAGCAACAATTCTCCCATGGCCATATGCAATGCTGGCAGGAGCAATTGGAGGGGGTATGGCAGATCTTTTGACAGCTCCAGCCTGGACTCTGGCCACTGTTATTATCAAGGCGCTTATTGTTATCCCCTTTACAAATAAGGGCAGGAGAATAGTGGACAAAAGGAATCTCGCAGCGCCTGTAATTTCATATTTCATCTCTGCCACAGGCTACTATATTGCTGAAGCGATTCTTTTTGGCACAAAGGCTGCGATTTTTACAAGCTTCACCGGCAGTTTCATACAGTCCTTCGGAAGCATGATCTTTTTCCTGATGCTGGGCATTACCCTGGATAAGGTCGGAATCAAGGCGAGATTGGAGAGATAAGAAATGGCTGACATAATTTATACATACAAAGACAGCGTGTACGCCAATATCACTAATAAATGTAATTGCAGATGCACATTTTGTATACGTTTCATAAAGGATGGTGTTGGAGATGCAGATACTTTATGGCATCAGACCAATCCTTCTTTAAAGGAAGTACTGGAAGCAATCAAAGAATTTGATTTTACAGGGTATAAAGAGCTGGTTTTTTGCGGATACGGAGAGCCAACCTGTCAGTTAGATGTCCTGCTTCAAGCAGCTGAATATGCTAAAAAAGAGAAGGGACTCAAGATCAGGCTCAATACTAATGGACAGGGCTCAGTTGAAAATCGCCGTGATATAGTACCTGAGCTTGCCAAGGTCATTGACAGCGTTTCGGTTAGTCTTAATGCCCCTTCCAAGGCAGAATATGAAGAAGTGACAAGGCCTCTTCACGACAATGGCTTTGAGAGCATGATTGAGTTTACTAAGAGGTGTAGAGAAGAAATTAAAGATGTGAGATGGTCAATTGTGGATGTTCTTCCAGAGGAAGAAATTGAAAGATGCGTGGCTTTATCCAAAGAACACGACATTCCTCTAAGGATCAGAAAGAAAACGTGAATATATTTAACGTATCAGCCCCTGCATTGCTGCAGGGGCTTAAGTTTTATCATGAATTCTTTTCCTTTTCTTCTTCCATTTTCTTGATGAGCTTATCTATCTCTTCCTGGGAGAGCATTCCTCCCATATCGTTTGAATATACTAACATTTTTTCATCCCTCGCGTTTAAGAATTTTTTCAACGAAGTATTTTATATCATATCTCCAGAGTGGTTGGAAGTACATGTTGTGCTAAATCTTTTTATTCTATGAAAGGCACTAAATTTTGGAGTGAAAGCTATTACAAACTGTTGATTTTCACCACTTTTTTTGAAATTCTATTTCGCTAAAAAGGGTGAAAAACTGGAGTTTTTTTGCTCAAGTAGTCATGTATTATTCTCTTCGTAAGACATACAATTTATATATCAAAAGAAAAACAAATTGAT
>CAMVJI010000272.1 GCA_947167765.1 uncultured Butyrivibrio sp.
CTGATTCATCTGCATATTTCCGATATCAGTTGCTTTCTTTTCCATTACGGCAAGTTCTTCTTCCTTTTTGGCTGTATCACCGCCTCTGCCGGAATCTTGTTTTATCTCTACTTTCAGAACGCCAGCTTTGCCTTCCATCTGCTTTTTGATTCCTTCCTGTGCTCTTACCTGCTTCATCGCAGAACTGGCAGATAAGAGAGATCTTGTCATAATATTTGAAATAGCCATCTGCGCCTCCTTTCTTTTTATTAACATTTGTTAACCATCAAGGTAAAAAAATCGCTACTATTCACACTTCAATATTCATCGATCCACCGATATCTGGTTGCTGTACTTCCTGCGTTGTCATTACTGGCATATCCATTCCTCCACCAAGTGAAAGTGATACTCCACTATCATAATTTCCTGAAAAGTTTGCCTTTCCTGCATTCTCTTTTTCTGACTGTAATCTGTCAAATAATGCCTTCAGATATTTAAGATCTGCTTTTAATATATCCCTGGCCTCATCTGATCTGTGCTTAACCTTGAGCTGCTCAAGGTCTTCCGGTGTCATAGAGCCTGATAGAGCTTCTGCCATCTCATCCAGATCTTCACCAAGCTCTGCTGTTTCTTCCGCGGCCTCCATCATTTCTTCGGCAGTCATCTCAAGCTTTTCCATAAGGGCTTCAAATTCAGCCTGCTCCAGCTCTTTTATCTCTTCATCGGATTCAGCTTCATCAGGAACTACTTCCGGATTTGCAGGGAGTTCTTCCTCTGCTTCCATACTCCTTTCCGCAGTCTCTTCCATTTTCAAGTTCTTCTTTTTCTTATCACATGCGCGCTGAACCATCTCTGCATGAAGTATTGCTCTTAGGATTTCCTCCTCATCCACGTCTCCATTTTTCAGCTGTTTCTTTAACAGCCCTATTTTTGCACGTATGCCATTAGAGACCTGCATGGCCTTCGTAGACGTTTTTGCCTGTAATACCTGTGAAGAAACCTGCTTAAAGCTGTACAGTACAGGTTTCTTTTTCTTTCCGGTCTGTTTGGTAGGCTTGCAGATTCCTATGGTTCCTACATGATTGCCATAGGCATCGTATAGTTTTTTCCTGTAATGCGTTGTATTTCCGCTTACCTTTACTTCCCATCCGCCATTCACATGATCACCTCCTTTTGAGCCGGACTGTAACGTACCCAGCGACTCACAACCACATGATTATGCGGTTCCAGATATCTATATCTGTATGGTTTTTGATCTTTACTGTTCCCTCATCTATTTCCTTTGCATCGATTTCACCCCAGCCACCGCCGCCACCGATTCCCGGGATCTTGTAGTAACCACCAACAGAAAAATAAAACCATCCATCTTCTGATGCAGCTTCAGGATATTTCTCAAGTAGGGCTTTTCCATCCACATATATGTACTCATCATCAAAATCTGTCACTACAGCCTGGTCAAAATCAGTATAGATTTTTTCAAGATTACCTGCATAACAGACTGAGCTCATCATACCTATGTCATTTGTTCTTTTATAGGAATTAACTTTGATCACGCCTATCATTGTGACTAAAATGATCAGTAATAATGCGGTTCCGCCCACAAGCACCTTAAAGTTATAGGGTTTTCTATTCACAATTCTTTTAAGTCTCTTTTTCAAAAAACCATAACCGTCATCCCAAGTAAAAGACATACCGCTCTCACTGTAACTTTCTCTTCCGGCACGGGATATTCTTTTGGCGCATTCTACAATAGTTTCTCCATAATCACATGCATCAATCCCATTTCTCTGAAGAGTAACTGCATCACATATTTCCTCAAGATCTCTTTTCAAATACCGAACGCATAAGTGTAAAAAAGCATTGGGCCAAAGAAGTACCCGGAGGATATCATATCCAAGCAGTATCCATAAATGTCCAAGCTTTATGTGTGTTTCTTCATGCTTTATTACTATATCAGCCTCTGCTCCTGAAAGCCCCTTAGGGATGACGATCATGGGTTTAAAGCATCCGACACAGAATGAAGACAGATGCCCCGGAAACTCTTTTATCACAAAAACAGAAGTATGATCTTTAGAATCAGGCAGTCGGTTTGCAGCTTTCCATACCTTTATTCTTCTTGCAACAAATAATGTACCTACTACGATCATTCCAACAAAATACACCGCGCATATCCATCTCCTATTACAGAGAAGATACCACCAATAAAAGAGTCTTACTCCCGCCCTGGTCTCAAAGAAAGCATGAAGCTTTCCACAAAACAAAACAGGAATCAAAAGGCACCACAGAGCCCCCTTTCCAAATGTTGATCCGGAAAAGAGAGTGCTCCGCAAAGTCATAATGATTCCTAATACAAAAACTGATATAATCGCACAAAAACCAAGTATGGTCGAGTAATAGACGCATACAAATTCTAAAAATCCATATAGCTCATTAAAGAATAACAGCATTCCCTGCATAACTGCTCCTTCGCTCATCCTTGAGCTTTACTTATTCTTCTTGGCCTTAGCTATAATGTTCTCCAGTTCTCTTATCTGTTCTTCAGATAAATTCACTTTATCTAATAAAGTAAATGCAGCTGAAAGCCTGTTGCCTTCAAAATAGCTGTTCGCGAAAGCACTGCTCTTGGCTTTCTGACATTCTTCCCTGCCCCTTAAAGCTGTATAGTGGTAAACTCTGCTGTCATCAGGATCCACAGTATATGTAAGCATTCCCTTTTTGCAAAGTCTGTTTATCAGAACTCTTACCATTCGCTGCGTCATCTTGGAAGACTTGGGGAGCCTGTCTGTTATCTCAGCTGATGTAAGGTCATGTCCGCATCTCCACAGTACCTCCATGATCATCCATTCACTTTCGCTTGGAAGCATCTCTTCTCTTGGCATAGTGTTCCTCCCACATGTACAATGATCTGACTTCTTTATTTATAGGATAGCACATTAAATAACAAACATTAATCATAAACACATATTAATAAACATTTAATCATTGTAAAAAGCGTATAGTTATCCTTACATACTATGTATCGGATAACATTTGTTAATAGTTAATAGCCGTTATCAAATTTATTCTAAAAAAGCGAAAGCCTTGAACCAGTCAAAGCTTCCGCTTTCATATATTACACTATTCTAAATCAGACACTCTCCCTTTACTGGATCGTGAATCTATTCAGGTTTCCGTTGATGGTATCAACAGCTTCAGATACTGAGGAAGCAG
>CAMVJI010000273.1 GCA_947167765.1 uncultured Butyrivibrio sp.
GGGCGGCGCAGAATGCGCCAGAAAGGCGCAGAGAATTGCAAAAAATGCAGAAAGCGCAGAATGCCCCAAAAAGCCGCAAGGCAAAGAACGCGCAAAAAGAGCGCAAAAATCCCATAAAGAGACAATCCCTGTATATTTAGTGTTTGAAAGATATCACCAATGCGAACAAAAACCACCAAATCAGACATGGTGGGTGCCGTGGCGATTGCTCCGAAAGGAGCTTGAGTTATTTTATTTTAGCTATTCCGCTTCTCAACGAAAACGAGGTTAACATATTTAAAAATACATGTAAATAGGTTTTGTGCAATCTTAAGAATTTCTGCCGCAAATCTTAAGAAAGTCATAAGAATTTGACTCAAAAACGCCAACGCTCTTACGTTTTATCAAAAAAGCGCCCAGCCAGTACGGCTGAGCGCTTCATAATACAATTCATAATGCAATTCATAATATAGTTGCAACTCAAAGACAAACGAATTGCCAGAATTACCTATCACATCATTTCAAAAATCCAATAGAACCAATAATAGGAAGTTCCTTAGCCTTGCCCTGGAAAGCCCAGACAAGAGCGATGATATCAATAACAAAAAGAACCATAACTCCTATGATCGCAACTATCCATCCAATGAATGGAATGATGCAGATAAGCAGAAGAAGAAATGCAGTGATATCAATTCTGATAGAATTCTTGATGTGGAACTTAACAAACTCAGAATCCTTAACGTAGATTCCTACAATAATTCCTGCGATGCAGGAGAACAGATAAGGAAGGATTGCAAAGAGCTTGTTATCTGCAATGTCCTTGGGATCAAATTCACTTGTATGATCCTTGGGGTCAAAAGCAACATATGGCTGCTGGTACTGTGGCTGCTGATAAGGAGCCTGGCCATAAGGCTGCTGCTGGAATCCTGGCTGTGGAGCCGGAGCAGGAGCTGGAACTGGTGCAGGAGCTGGCTGAGAAGAAGCATTTGCATCAGTACTTGGTGTGGCTGACGCACTGGCATTCTCAGAAGCTGGTGTCTCTGTCATAGCACTTCCGCAGTTATTGCAAAAAGCAGCATCGTCTGGAACTGAAGTTCCGCAATTAGCGCAAATTTTCATATCCTTTTCCTCCATAAACTACATTTTTTCAATACATCTTATCCATTTTACAATTATTAAAAATCATTTTCAAGAAATATAGGGATATGTGCCGCAAAGGCTACATATCCCTGAAAAATTCTGACAATGTCAAACAGGAAGCTGATCATCAGCAGTATTTCTGAAGTGTCTTTCTGATAGCGCCTTCTCCTGCGATAAGTTCCATGAAGTAATCAACCACAAGATCAGACATAGAGGCTGCCTCTAGGTCTACGCCAAAGATTGACGCATCACGGAGAAGGGGCAGAACTGCAGATTTAACTTTGGACTTGTCTGTCTCGCCAAGCTTAATCCCGGACACGAAGTTCTGCGCCTTCTCAAGAAGCGGATCAGGGCTGGGCTCAAAACTGTTGCCCTTATCATCTATGCCCATCAGATAACGAAGCCATCCAGCATGTACTAAAGGGATAAACTTGAGGTTTTTTACATCCAGGGAGGAAGAGGCCTCATATGCCTTGATGGTCTCGCCAAATCTGATTGCAAGCTTCTGTGAAGTATCAGTTGCAATACGCTGTGGTGTATCTGGCATGAATACGTTAGGGATACGAACGTTTACAACTGTATCGATAAACTCCTGGGGCTTTATTACGCCAGGATCTGTAACAACCTTAAGTCCTTCGTCGTAGCCAATCTTCTTAACAAGATTTACGAGATTCTCATCCTTCATCTCATCTGAGATCTTGGTGTAACCCAAGATGCAGCCATACACTGCAAGAGCTGTGTGAAGAGGATTAAGACATGTGCAAACCTTCATGCGCTCAACCTTGTCAACAGTCTCCTTATCTGTAAAGATAACTCCAACCTTCTCAAGAGCAGGTCTTCCGTTAGGGAACTTGTCCTCAATTACAAGATACTCGCTCTCCTCTGCGTTTACGAAAGGAGCAACCCAGGTCTTCTTGGAAGTAACCACAGGCTCAAGCTCCTCAACGCCATCATTTTTAAGGATCTCATTAACAGAATCGTCTGGTCTTGGTGTGATCTTGTCGATCATTGACCATGGGAAGCTTACCTTGCTCTCATCTTCGATATATGTAAGGAACCCAGACTCTACCTGGCCGCCAACTGTCCATTCTTTTGCAAAAGAGTGAACAGCGTCATAGAGCTTGTCTCCGTTGTGTGAACAGTTGTCTGTGCTGACCATGGCGATCTTCTTTTCGCCTGCCTTATATCTTGCGTACAGTAATGCAGCAACTTTTCCAATGTAGCTCTTTGGAGCCTCTGGGCCATTCTCAAAGTCTTCCTTAACTGCTGGAAGGATCTCCCCTGCTGCGTTTACAAGGCTGTAACCCTTCTCTGTGATAGTAAATGTTGCAAGCTGCAGACTATCTGCAGAAAAGATCTCTTTTAACCTGTTAAACTCAGATTCATTTTCTGAATCAAGAATGCAGGACTCAGCAATACTTGAAATTACTGACTTCTCGACTGATCCGTCTGCCTTTAAGGTTACAAGGATTGACAGGTTGTCATGGGGGCGATACATCTTTTCGATGATCTCATAGTCAAAGCCCTCAACAACTGTAAGTCCCTTGGAATCAAAACCCTGCTCGATCATCTTCTGGGACAGGTTAGCCTGGAATGCCCTGAAGATGTTACCTGCGCCGAAGTGAACCCACTCTGGTGCTGCAACAGTTTCTTTTATCATCTTGTCTCTGTCAAAAGAAGGAATATAAAATCCTTTCTCCTTCCAGGTATTGTCTTTTTTAATACTCTCATCGCATAACTTCATGATTATTTCTCCTTTTTTTCAGTGGAAGTTCAAACGCCTCTCTGATGTGATTTCTCGATAGCTTCCCAAAGACCGTTGATGTAGGTTGCGCCAAGGGCTCTGTCGTAGAGACCGTAGCCTGGCATTGCAACTTCGCCCCAGATCATACGTCCGTGGTCTGGACGGATAGGTCCTTCAAAACCTGTCTCGTAGAGAGCCTTCACAATCTCGTACATATCGAAGGTTCCGTCTGAAGAAAGATGAGCTGCCTCCTCAAAGTTTGTAGGAGAAATGAACTTAAGGTTTCTTACATGTGCGAAGTGGATCCTGCCCTC
>CAMVJI010000274.1 GCA_947167765.1 uncultured Butyrivibrio sp.
ACAACTAAAATGATCGCAACAACAGCTACGATTGTGTGGATCTTGTAGTATTCCCAGAAGTAATCCCAGTGGGCCTTAAAACCCTGTCCTTTCAGTTTTTGCCTTTGCTCTCTTATTTCATCGCGAACTGCCATTTTTAACTCCTTAGAATTTCTTAACAGAAATGTAATACAAATTTGCCGTTAAAACATATATAATGTTAATGAGTGCTTTTTCATACCTAGTTATGATATGAAAATGCAATTTTACTGTCAAATAAAAAATCCTATAAAATCAAAATTATTGTGTGAAAAAACCTTGCAAGTCCTTGGAAAGTAATATAAGATAGTCGGTAATTTAATCGACTTAGGAGGAGACAATCAGTAATGGTAAGTGATAACAGTTATGTTGAGTGCCTTATTGAGAGCAAAGCTTCGCCGCTTGTGAAGTTTGGCAGCTATCTGGCTCTGATAGTGGCAGTAATCTTCTTTCTTTCCTCAATTCTTACTCCACTTGGAATTGTAGGTCTTATCCTGTGCGTCGCTGCAGGAGTTGCGTATTATTTCCTTTCGTTAAATGCAAACATCGAGTTTGAGTATCAGTACTGTGACAGGGAGATCACAGTGGACAAGATCCTCAACAAGAGTAAGCGCAAAAACGTAGCAAAATATGAGGTTGAGCGTATTGAGGCTTTTGCTCCATCACGTTCATATCACCTTGATGAGTTTAAGAACAAACAGTACAAGACTCTTGATTTTTCTTCAAGAGAGCAGGGAAGACAGCCTGATCCAACATATACATTTATATATGACGGAAAAGAAAAGGTTGTTTTTGAACCAAATGCTGAATTTGTAAATGCAGTAAAGAGTGTAGCACCTAGGAAAGTTTTCACAGATTAAAAGGGGATAAATAATGGGACAGATTATTGGCGAAGGAATTACTTTTGATGATGTACTTTTAGTACCTGCATATTCACAGGTTATACCTAATCAGGTTGATGTTGGAACATATCTTACCAAAAAGATCAAGCTCAACATTCCACTTATGAGTGCTGGTATGGACACTGTAACTGAGCACAGAATGGCCATTGCCATGGCAAGACAGGGCGGAATTGGTATCATTCACAAGAACATGTCAATCGAGGCTCAGGCTGAAGAGGTTGATAAGGTAAAAAGATCTGAGAACGGTGTTATCACTGATCCTTTCTCACTTTCACCTGATCATACACTTGCTGATGCTGATTCACTTATGGCTAAGTTCAGGATCTCTGGTGTTCCTATCACAGAGGGCAAGAAGCTGGTTGGTATCATCACAAACAGAGATCTTAAATTTGAAAAGGATTTCTCCAAGAAGATAAAAGAGGTAATGACTTCAGAGAACCTCATTACTGCCAAGGAAGGTATTACCTTAGAGGAAGCAAAGAGCATCCTTGCCAAGTCTAAAAAGGAAAAGCTTCCTATCGTAGATGACGATTACAATCTCGTTGGACTTATCACTATCAAGGACATCGAGAAGACTATAAAGTACCCATTAGCAGCCAAGGACGACCAGGGAAGACTTCTTTGCGGCGCTGGCGTTGGTATTTCTGCAAACTGCCTTGAGAGAGTTAAGGCACTGGTAGATGCCAAGGTTGACGTTATTGTTCTTGACTCAGCTCACGGACATTCTGAGAACGTGCTTAAGTGCCTTCGTATGATCAAGGCAGAGTTCCCTGATCTTCAGGTTATCGCAGGAAACTGTGCAACCGCAGCTGCTACCAAGGACCTCATTGAGGCTGGTGCAGATGCTGTTAAGGTAGGTATCGGACCTGGATCTATCTGCACAACCCGTGTAGTTGCTGGTATTGGTGTACCTCAGATCACAGCAGTTATGGACTGCTACGAAATGGCCAAGCAGTACGGCGTACCTATCATTGCTGATGGCGGTATCAAGTACTCTGGCGATATTACAAAAGCTATTGCAGCAGGAGCTAACCTTGTAATGATGGGCTCCATGTTTGCTGGCTGTGATGAGGCTCCAGGTGAGTTCGAGCTTTATCAGGGCAGAAAATATAAGGTTTACAGAGGAATGGGATCAATCTCTGCCATGGAGAATGGTTCTAAGGACAGATACTTCCAGGAAGATGCTAAGAAGCTTGTTCCTGAAGGAGTTGAGGGCCGTGTAGCTTACAAGGGAACTGTAGAAGATACAGTATTCCAGCTCATTGGTGGCCTTAGGTCCGGTATGGGATATTGTGGATGCAACACAATTGAAGCTCTTAAGGAGAACGGCAAGTTCATCAAGATGACTTCTGCAGCTCTTAGAGAATCTCATCCTCACGATATTCAGATTACTAAGGAAGCTCCTAACTACAGCGTCGACGGACAGTGAGATAGGTGATTCCTTATACAAGGAGCAGATTTTGCAGGATATAACTACTATGGTGGAAAACTTGGAAACCACTAATGGGGGTCAGGGTGGTAGTGAGACCAGGACCCTTAGTAGTTTTGCGCAAAAACACAAGGGCGAGATGCAGGCCTGGCAGGATAAATTCTGCAAAATGGCTGGCGTCTATGCCATGTGTCTTGATGAACAGGGGATTCCTATCACGGAATTTTCTGGTAATTCTCATGAAGTTGAGATCATCAAAAAATATGTTACCCCTATAAGAATACACAACATCTACAAGCGAGTGTCAGACAGCGAACTTGAGGATCAGGCTGTGGAGATCACAGAGATTCCAAACCTTCAGCTTGCGGCGCTTGCTGTTGGGGATAAAGGGAAGATTTCAGCAGTACTTGTTGTAGCGGCGCTTTTATCGGACGCCAGGTATGATAAGTCTTTTTTCCATTATCCACCTATCGATAATTTTCAGTACCAGATCACCGAAGACAAATTTTATAAGACCTTGGACCTGATGAGGGCAACCCTGGTAGTCCTTATAGACGTTGAGGCTTCCAGGTCTCAGGCTGTTGCCATAAGTGAAGGCAGCAAGTTAAAAGAGCTTGAGATGACCAGCTCTTTTCACAGAGCCGAGACCATGACTGAGATAGTATCCCTCCTTGACAGTGATGAAGTCATTGAGGAGATAATGGCTGAAGTTCTGACCAAGCTGTGTTCCTATCTTCAGCTCAGCAATGCCTTTATCTGCAGGATACATCACGATACACTTATGGACATTGTAGTCCAGTGGAC
>CAMVJI010000275.1 GCA_947167765.1 uncultured Butyrivibrio sp.
GATAATGGATCTGTGCTAGTATCATAGGAAAGGGTAAAAAGGATCTCTTTTTGTCCATCTCCGTCAAGATCACCGCTCTGAACATGAGGAAATCCTGTCTCCCATCCTTTTGGAACTGTAAGCAGATCTCCGTTGCCAAACTCTACAGTATAAATAGCAATCTGCTCTTCACCATTCCACTGGCGCTTTAGTCTGTCTGTTTTCCCATCACCATCAAAGTCGCAGTTCTTAAAGTCATCCTGCCAGTAGTATCCATTACACTCATCAACATATCCCTCGAACTCCCAGAGCAGGAACGGAGATCTATCATCATCGTACTCTGCCTCATCTGTTGCCACAGTATATTCCGGTATTTTCCAGTCTGTATAATCCGGGTCATTAGTTGCAAAAAGGTCTGTGTTTGCGTGGTAGAAATAGTATCTTCCGTCCTCAGTGATAAGAAGATCATATCCATCTCCCATTGTCGGAACGATGCACTCTATATGCCTTGCAATTGTCCCGTCTAAAAGCTTCGCAGCCTCAGAAGATACATCCCCTATTGTCGTATTATTTAGAAACAGCTCTTTATATGTTTCTTCCCTGAGAAGCTCTTTTAACTGCTCCAGGTCATACTCTGAAAAGTTTTCTGCAAGCACGTTCCCGTTGGTATAATATGGTTCATCCTGGATATAGTCCCCTGTTACAGAGACATTCATTCCCATGCCTTCTACAAATCCATTTGCTATTACATGAAGTCCGTTGTCGTCTAAAGAAAACCCAATGTAAGCAGGTTCACCGTCGATATCATCATTATCAAACTGTCTATATATCGCCTGGTTATCTGAAATAAAATATGCTCTCCCAGCGGCATCGCCCATATGTGAGTAATAGTAAAACTCACCAGTAAAGTCAAAGCCTTCCTCGTTCTGATCTTTTACTGAGATATCCGCACTGAGAGAAGAATGTACAGAGGTCCTTGTCCAATCTCCGGCAAAACTCACAGCACTGCCTACGAACTTCCTTCTTTCATAAAGCTCTGGAAGATTATCCTCTGTAAAACCAATTTCAGTTGTTTCTTCATTAGGCTGAGCATTATCTGTTTCAATAGTTTCTGGTACTGATGCACTCACTGCTGCATTATCGTTTTGCGCCCCGCATCCAGTAACCAAAAACATCATCGCAAGCAATATGATAGTATGAATGTTAGTTCTCATATAGCCTCCTTCTTTGGAATGATCCTGTCGATATCCTTGAGAAGCTTTGTTTCTAAATATCAGTTTACACCATTCTAATTAAAAAAGCCCCAAAGCATTTAGCTTCAGAGCCCTTTAGCGATATGGAATAAGTTCAAATATTTCAAGCAGCTACAGCCTTTTTAGCAACTGGTGTACCAGCTTTCTTGATGAGCTGATAGATAACTGCTGCTAATGCTGCTACTGTACAAACTGTTGCGAATACAGGAATGAATGTGCTCATCCCAAGAATTACGATTCCCTCAAATACCAATGTCATGATGATGAATACCTTTGCGATTACCTGTGCCATAATATATATCTCCCTTCAGAATTATCTGTTGTTTTTGTTTACAATTCTTTATACGAGGGAAAAGAAATTGTGGCAAAAAATAATTTATAATTATCGTATGAAAACTCTTTTAGTGATCGATGTCCAAGAAAAATACCTAAGCTACTATGACGCTGGCCTTCTATCTAGAACCAACGCCAGAATTGCTATGGCTAAATCAGATAGAGATCAGGTATTCTATGTCCGTAACATAGGTATTCATGGCGATAACGATAGCTACGCCCTGGCCAAAGACCTTCTCATGGTCTCAGATCACATTTATGAAAAGAGATTTCCAAGCGCCTTTACAAATGATTCTTTTGCAAAAGAGCTAAAGAGCCTGAACATCACCGACCTTGAGTTAATAGGCGTAGATGGCAATAGCTGTGTAAAGAAAACCTGCCTGGATGCTGTAAACGCAGGGTACAGGGTAACTATCAACCTGAAGTGTACAGCCGCCAGGAATGAAAAGATATTTGAAAAAACACTTGAAGAGCTGTCAGATGCTGGTGTACTAATGATCAGTGCTTGATTTAGAAGAAAGGATATCTGCCATAGCCTTGCTAGCAGCCTCTGTATACCTGCTCATAAGTCAGTGGTTTCGTTTCATCATGGTAGATAAGTCTCATTTACTTTATCTCCGCTAGTAATTATCTTAACGCCCTCTTTTTTCATAAGTTTTACAAAGGCCAGGTCTCCATCATTTCCGATAAAGCCTTCAGGCGATACCGTTACAAACCCTTTTGTCTTAACCACATAGCAGCTTTTATCGATGGATATGCCTCCATCAGGAGATTTATCCATTTCTAAAAAAGTGTAGTCATCTTCCTTATAATCCTTAAGTGCCTTGAAGAACGTTTCAAGCCGTTCTTCTTTGACGGAACATATCTGCCTTAAGTGCTTCAATGTGATCAGTTCAGATCTTTCACCGAAGATTGTCCCGGTATAAAACTCTGAAAAGCCAGCTGCCTCTGCGGTATAGGCACACAGGTTTTTGCCCTCCTCACCCTGGGTGTACAAAATCTGCGTATCATTATCATAAAATACGCGCATGTAAGCATTCGGATGTCCATTCATGTCTGTCGCAGGAACAGTTTCCTGGATCCTCTCGCAAAGGTTGAGGAAGATCTTCTTAACCTGATCGATGTCGTAAAAGCCAAATTCATTTGGGATCTCAGTAAATAAGTTCTTTAAGTAGTACCCCTCACTGTTTCTTCCTATCCTGAAAAAGTTTCCGTTCTCAGATCTGATCTCAACAACATTCCTCATGGCTTTGCCCTCCTTACATCCTTATCATACCTATAGAGCATTTCCTTTTTTAGCGAGTATTGGTTTAACTTTTTCGCAGATTTTCAAGCTATACTTGAGTCGGTCTTCCTTAAGCAGATCACAGAGAGGTATCTGTTGCTCTAGTACCATAAAAATGACAGTAAAAAAAGCCCCAAAGCATTTAGCTTCAGAGCCCTTTTAGCGATATGATTAAATTCAAATATTTCAAGCAGCTACAGCCTTCTTAGAAACTGGTGTACCAGCTTTCTTGATCAACTGGTAAATCAGTAATCCAAGCTGTCTCTATTTAGAAGAAAATACTTCATTCCCATGATTA
>CAMVJI010000276.1 GCA_947167765.1 uncultured Butyrivibrio sp.
TACATTGTAAGTGTTAAGGCTGATCCTGTAGAGGGCGGCGCCATAGCGGGAGGCGGAGCAGTAAGAGCCGGAGGAAGCTGCACAGTATCTGCTTCACCTAATAACAACTATGTGTTCAAAGGCTGGTACGAGGACGGAAACGTTATCTCAAACAGCGGATCCTTTACTGTTTCAAACATCGTAGGTGACAGGACCCTTGTTGCAAAGTTTGAAAGAAATGCCTGCTATATCAGGACAAATGTCAATGACACCAACGGCGGAACTGTTACTGGAAGCGGATCTGTAGCTTACGGCGGTAAGTACACCATTACAGCTAAAGCTAACTCCGGATACAGCTTTGCAGGATTTGTTGAAAACAATAAGACTATATCAACAGCTTCTTCTATCGAGCTAAACAATGTTACATCAGACAGGACCATTACAGCTGTATTTAACAGGGAAAAATGCAACGTAAACATCACAGTTAATCCTCAGGATACAGGTAAGGTTGAGGGCGCTGGCAAGTACGACAAGAACTCAAAGGTAGAGGTCAAGGCAAAAGCTTATGACGGATACGAGTTCGCTGGCTGGTCCATCAACGGACAGGTGGTTTCAAGAGATGAAAAGTACACCATCGACAAGATCAAGAATGATGTAAACATCGTGGCAAACTTCATGAAAAAGAATGCCACAACCTACAAGCTTACCTCAGGTATTGCAAATGCAGGAGGGAGCATTGTTCCAAGCGGAGACCTTGTAGTAGCTGAAGGCAGCAGTGTAACCTACAATATCGTACCTCAGGCTGATTATAAGATCACTGCAGTCATGGTAGATGGTAAGAATATCGGAGCAGCATCAAGCTACACCTTTAATAACATAAGAGGCGGCCACACGATCACAGCCAGCTTTGAGAAAAAACCGGCTCCAGCTCCTGCAGCTAATCAGAAGGCTTCTGGAAATTCCAAACAGGCTGTAACACCTAAAAGGAATGAAGCTCCAAAGCAGACAGAGTACAATGGCGCTACAGCAGCTGATGGCGCTGTTCCTAAGCAGCAGGTGGTAGACGTGACTGTTCCTGAAAAGGAAGACGAGCTTGACGGCGAAGAGTACGAGGACGATGTCTATACAGAGGCTACGGAAATTGCAGACTCAGAAGTTCCTCTTGCTGCCGGATCAGTAATGGCAAAACATGACCTTGATGAAGATACCTTAAGGATCCTCATAAATGATGACGCTGTTCTTCCAATGCTGAGAGAGGCATTCGAAGATGGAACACTTCAGATCACTGTAAACAACAGCTATGCACAGGATAAGCAGGAGACGGCAGTAGCTCTGTATTACCAGCAGCCTACCCTGATAAATTTTGAGGATGTTATCGCAGAAACTCTTACAGCTGATGAAAAGTATGCAGTTCTTACAGGAACTCCTGTAGCCTTCAATATTGATATCAGCGAAAACTCAGCCTTTGTAGATGCACAGACCAAGGAGCAGATGCAGAAAAAGGTTGGCTACAAGCCAGTTACCTATTTTGACTTCCTTATCATGAAGAGCATGGGCGGAGAGACAACGGTCATCAACAAGACAGCTTCTGAACTTGAAGTTGTGGTTCCAATCCCGGAGCAGTATAGAAAGGCAGGCAGAAAGTTCTTTGTTATCAGAAACCACAATGGAGCAGTGGACGTTCTTGAGGATATTGGAGATGATCCAGATACTATCACCTTCAGAACAGACAGATTTTCTGAATATGCCATCGCTTATGAGGCCATAAATATTAACAAGCTGATCCTTAGATTTGGCATCATAGCATTTGTTTCACTGATCCTTGCAGTTATCTGTTTTGTAAATCTCGTAAAATATAAGAGAAGTGCAAGAATTAGGGCGAAAAGATAATTAATATTCGAAAAACTGTGTTATAATATTTTGTATAAACATACATGCGCAAAGCGCTTAAAACAACATATAAAAACCAACAACGAAAGGCAGGAAACGGAACATGAATAAGACATTTAGTAAGGGTGAAGTTATTTTCCGCGAGGGAGATAATGGCGAGAGCTTTTTTGAGGTTATCAAGGGTAAGGTTGGCGTATATGCTGCTTACGGAACAGAAACTGAGCAGAAGCTCACAGAGATTGGGGCTGGTCATATTGTTGGCGAACTTGCTCTTATTGATGCATTCCCAAGAAGTGCAACCGTTGTTGCTCTTGAAGATACAGAACTTACAGAAGTTACTATTGATGAGATGAGAGCTTACTTTGAGGGATCACCTGACAAGATCAAGTTCATTCTTTCCGAGCTTGGAGAGAGACTTCAGAGACTTACAGATGACTACACAGAGGCTTGCGTTACTATAAAAGAGCTCTATCCTGTTGGAGAAGAGAGAAAGCCTGGTATCGCAGACAAGATCAAGAAGTTTGTTAATTCCTATAACCTTTTAGCTAAGTCAAAACAGCCAAGCGCTGAATTCCTTCGTGAAGCTGAGAGAGCAGATAATAAGGACGGCTTCAACAAGACAGTTGAAAAATACAGCAAGGGAACAGTTATTTTCAGAGAGGGCGAGCCTGGCAAGTGCATGTATGATATCCACTTTGGTACAATTGGTATCTATACCGGATATGGCACACCAAATGAGAAGTGCCTGACAACTCTCTATGCTGGCAAGTTCTTTGGAGAAATGGCCCTTCTTAGCGGCGAGACAAGAAGTGCTACAGCTGTTGCTCTTGAAGAGGGTACAATGCTTGAAGCTATCTATATGGATGATTTTGAGGAGATCTTCGCTAAGAACCCAACCAAGATCGAGTCAATCATCAAGCATATTTCCTTCAGGATCAGAAGACTTACATATGAGTATGTAAATGCCTGCAAGATGATCTATGATGCTGCAGAAGCTGAACTTAAAAATTCAGTAAATGATGAGCTCAAGAAGAAGGCACAGGAGTACAAAGAGAATTATTACGGCTGATAACGGTTAGGATTTGTGCCCGCTCAAAACTGAGCGGGCACATCTTTTTTATGAGGCAGGGAGAAAGCATGGAAGGTTCATCAAAACTCATTCAGGAAAATATCATGAGAAATATGGCAGAGGGTGTCATGTCCATCGGTTTTAATGGCGTGATAAACTATGTCAATCCTATAGCTGTAACAACTCTCGGACTTCC
>CAMVJI010000277.1 GCA_947167765.1 uncultured Butyrivibrio sp.
TCCAAAAGCACCACATATGCCAAAATTACATAGGAATAAAAAGATGGTAAGTGCCACCACTCCAATGACGACAAGCTCACTCTTTAAGGAGTAGTCAAGGACTTCTTCCTCCTGAGGTCTTGCCTTTTTTGATGCACTTTTAGACCTGGATGAGCTCTTTTTTGAAGCTCCCCTGGTTGAATTTCCCCTGTTATTAGTAGCCATTTCTTACCCGTTACAAAACTTTCTCTAATACTAAATCTGAAAAGCCTAGTCTCAGACTTTAGATAGTATATCATTTTTAGATTCTTTATGCTATACTAACAACTGATTTAAAGGTAGTTACTTACAAACAGACAAGGAGAATGCAATGGAATTTAAGCAGGAATTGGAAACCGGCACTTTTAAGATGATCGGCAACACAGAAACCTCCCTCAAGATCAAGGAAGTTGCTGAAAAATGTCGTCTTGTTAAAACAGACAATGGTGTCAAGGTAGAATTGGCTTATACTGGTCCTAACGCCAGCAAATATATGCAGTATGTAGAAAAACACAGAGAAGACCTCACCAAGTTTTTGATGAACCCTGACGAAGCTGATTTCTACGAGTGGATGGATGCTTCTCATCAGACTCCTACTACATTAAAGAAACATGAGAAAGAAAAACTCATTCTCTATGTAAATTTTGATCCTGACAGTCGCATAGTCCAGACAGGTATCGCTGATGAAAACGTGACAATGAAGCTTGGAGCTCCTCTTATGGAGATAAATGTAGATCAGCTCAGCAGAAACGAATTCAAGTTAAAGATTTACGATATGCTTCTTCTTGCTGACGAGATTGCTGTAAACATGGGCAATGCTGATCTTCGCAAGATGTCCAACATTCAGATCGTCAAGACTTATCTTACGGAGATATATGATAAGTTCCATGAAAATGTCTGATCTATAAAGCCAAAATAAGCATCGGATTGATGAACACTTCAATCCGATGCTTTTCAAATGCTTTATTTTTTTGCTACAAATAAAGTTCCGACTTTCTTTTTTTCAATGATGTCATAGAGCTTTTCAGGATTTTTACCATTAGTAATAAGAACATCAATTCCCCTTGAAGTTGCAAGCTCTGCTGCTTCAAGCTTGGTTATCATACCGCCGGTTCCTCTGTTAGAGCCAGAACCAGAAGCAAGTCCCTTTAATTCTTCAGTGATCTCTTCTACCCTGCTTATGAGCTTGGCATCCGGATTAGTACTTGGATTGCCATCATATAAACCATCAATATCAGAAAAAATTATCAGCTTGCAGGCATTACAAAATACTGCTACCACGGCTGAGAGCATATCATTATCAGAAAAGAGCTTTTTCTCAGACTCAATCTCTGTGTGGCTTACTGAGTCATTTTCATTGACTATAGGAATAATGTGATTCTCTAAAAGAGCATCAAAGGTGTTCTTAAGATTCTCGCTTCTTACAGGGTCTAAAATATCTCCGTTATCAAGAAGTATCTGGCCAACCATCCTGCCGTATTCACTAAAGAACTTGTCATACAGGTGCATAAGTTCAGTCTGTCCAACTGCAGCTGCAGCCTGCTTCATCCTGATCTCCTTTGGCTTTTGAGCAAGTCTCATTTTGCCAGCGCCAACAGCTATAGCGCCTGATGATACCAAAACCAGATCATATCCAAGATTTTCAACACCAGCTAAAGCCCTGCACAGATGGTCCAGGGTCCTTATGTCAATATTGCCCTCTTCGTTTGTTATTGTTGAAGTTCCAACTTTTACAACTATTCTCTTTTTACTTAGCGCCATCTTTTCCCCTCACAAATAAATGAATATGAAACGCATAGTGTCAGTATATCAAATTGCGTCGCTAAATTTGTGATAAAATTGTGATATATTCTGACAATTAACTACAAATCAAAAAAGAGCCACATAAAATAGCTCTTTTCTCGAGTGGATTAGGCGGGAGTCGAACCCGCGTCCAAAAATTCATCCCCTGTCCTTCTACTATCATAGCCTGTTATTTCGGAATTCTGCATTCCTGTTCCATCACACCTTCAGTAATAGGCAACCAAAAATGATCTGTAGCCCCTTATACGACCACAGCCTCGAGGCACTTGCCATGTCGTTTCCTACAAGTTTTGACGCGGATTGCTAAGTATGTAGGTGTACTCAGGTCCACGAGCTGCCCTTAGGCAGCAAATGCTAAATTATCTTCAGCGTTTAATTTTAATTTGAAGTTTAACGCACCGTCCTGCGGATAGCTTCTCCAGCTTCAAAATCCCTGTCGAAACCTTTACTAACCCTTATTTAATTTGCTTTTTCAGTATATACATAAACACAGATTAAATCAATAACCTGTAGGTTTAGCTTTTCTTTGCTGCCTGAAGAGCAAAGAATTTTCCAAGCTTCTCCAAAAGCTCATCCTTTTCTATATTCTTAAGGAAATATCCTTCAGGCTTAAGAGACACAACAGCAAGTACACTCTCTTTATCACTCTTACCAGTAAGGAACATAACTGGAATAGATCTGGTCTCCTCATCTGCCCTTAACATCTCAAGGACTTGTGGGCCTGTTGTTACAGGCATTTCATGATCGAGTAAAATAAGATCAGCCTTATTTTTTCCAAGCCACTTGATAGCCTGAAGTCCTGATGTTACTACTGATACCTTGTATGTGTCCTTGAGCCACTCTCTTACAAGGCCCAGATAATTGGGATCATCATCGCAAACCAGAATGCTCTTTTTAAACTCATCCATGGAGTTTTTCTTGAAAAACTCAGATATTACAGACATAAACTTGTCATTATCAAGTGGTCTTGGAAGAACCTGATAGAGAATGTCATTTGGAATATCGTCATTTAAAAATCTGGTGTCAGCAGGGTCTCCTATAAGGATAAGCTTCTTTTCCTTGTCTTTAAGTGTATCTACTATAAACCTTAAGATACCGACCTCTATGACCTCACCTGAATCCATGTAATATACTGCAATATCAGCATCGTTTATATTGTTGTTGATATCATCAATGGTATTTTGAACATACTTAGTCTGGATCCTGCCATCCTCCATCTTTTTAAGAAGTACCTTGATGAAGAACGATTCTTTTTGTCCTATTACAATTGCTTTATTTACAGCCATAGATACACATCCTCCAAGGGTG
>CAMVJI010000278.1 GCA_947167765.1 uncultured Butyrivibrio sp.
GTTCAGGTGGCAAGACTGCTGTGACATTTTTGTTTGACAGCTGCTTTGCCTGGGTGGTTACAGTGCCTTCAGCCTATATTCTCTCAAGGTTTACGGCTCTTCCAGCCCTTAACGTATTTATGATCGTTTCACTTCTTGAAATTTTAAAATGTATAATCGGATTTTGCCTTGTTAAGAGCGGAGTCTGGGTAAGGAATATAGTAAAGGCTGCCTGATCAAGCGGGCAGCCTTTTATTGTCTTATTAGTTATTCGGTTAAAAGAGATTTCATCAAGGGTTCAGCGCGTATTTCAGCATAAGTTCTGCAAGCTGAGCCTGCTCATCTTCAGAGAGGTTCTCTTGAGCGTATTTCATAAGACCAGCAGTGTCACCACTTGAAATATATGCCTGAACTTCTGGGATGTCCTCAAGCTCAACGTTGTTGGCTATGATTTCTGTAACTGTATCTTTATCTTCCTCTGTCATGGACTCAGCGATCTCTTTTACCTTGCCATCGGACTTTTCAATGTACTGATCAACAGCCTCGCTGACGATGGCTTTTTTAATAGGATTTGTTGTGGATTTCTTGGTCTCTTTGGCTTCTTCAACGGTCTCAACTGTAGACTCAACATCCTTGCTTATGGATTTCCTCGCAAACAGGAATATTCCGCCAATTGCAAGGATGATAGCAAGTGTTATTATAAATGACTTAAAGGCTTTCATGGTTATGATCCTTTCATAAATCTTTAAGGTTGGTTTAAAGTGCAGGCTTTATTATAATGCTGTAAAGAAACCATGTCAAAAGGACCTGCGATCCTGGCGTGGGTATGATTTTGCAAGATAACGGAGATCAGATATGAAAAGACATATTTCAAAATTTAAAATAACCATAATAGCAGCATTATTAATCACCTTTTGCCTATCTGCTTGCGGAAGGCAGCAGGCTCAAACAGATATTGATTCCCTTGAGGATACAGATACTCCCCAGGCTACCAGCGAATCGCTGGCTGAGGAAGCTACTACTGCATCTACAAACCTGGAAGCTTTAGATACTACCCTTACCATCACCTGCATCAAAGGCGGCGCAGCAGATGCCTTTGTCTTAATATCTGACAATCATGTCGTGGTAATAGATACAGGCCTTGATAAAAAGGCAGACAAGCTGGTGGGGTTTTTAAATGAACAGGGTGTCACAAAAGTGGATGAACTTATAATCACTCATTTTGACAAGGATCATGTAGGCGGTGCAGACCACATCCTGAATAACTTTGAAGTTGGTACAGTCTACACCACTTATCATTCAAAAGAGTCTGATGACATAACAGCATATTTAGAGGCCCTTGAAAACAGTGGCCTTGAGGAGACCACAGTTTCGGAAAACCTGACTTTCGCTGCAGACGGGATCTCTTTTACCATATATCCACCTAAGTCCCCGGTTTACTACGACAGCACCAGCAACAACTCATCCCTTGTGATCAGGGTATCCCTTGGCGAGAATTCGATGCTCTTTGCAGGAGATGCAGAGTACGAGCGCCTTTCAGAGCTTCTAAAGACAGAGAGCCTTGGCTCCACCATCCTTAAGGTTCCTCATCATGGACGCTATAATGCCAACACCGAAGCCTTTATCAAGTATGTAAACCCTCAGTATGCCATCATTACATCCAGTAACGGTGAACCTGAGGATCAGGAAGTTTTAGACATCCTTGCAGCAAATGGCACTAAGACTTACCTGACAAAAGATGGCGATGTCACCATAACTATAACTGCAGATGCTGTAGAAATCACACAGTGAACCTGGCATATGCATGTTCTGATTTGAATACTTTTTTACTTTCAATTAATGGAAGAAAATAGTAATATTGATATGTTATGGACTTATTTCAATATATGCGCGAAAACAATATGGAAAAAGAATCTCCGCTTGCCGCCAGGATGCGCCCAAGGACCCTTGATGAGGTAGTTGGACAGCAGCACATCATTGGTAAAGACAAGCTTCTTTATCGTGCAATTTCAGCAGACAAGTTAAACTCCATAATTCTCTATGGCCCTCCTGGAACTGGTAAGACGACCCTGGCCAAGGTTATTGCAAACACTACCAAGGCGGAATTTACCCAGATCAACGCAACCATTGCTGGCAAGAAGGACATGGAAGAGGTGGTAGCTAAGGCCAAGGACAATCTTGGCATGTACGGAAAAAAGACCATCCTCTTTATCGATGAGATACACAGATTCAACAAGGGACAGCAGGACTACCTTCTTCCGTTTGTTGAGGATGGAACAGTGGTGCTTATCGGAGCTACCACAGAGAATCCATACTTTGAGGTCAACGGGGCTCTTATTTCAAGATCCATCATTTTTGAGCTTAAGCCCCTTTCTCCAGATGATATAAAGAAACTGTTAAACCGCGCAGTTACAGATACAGAGCGTGGAATGGGATCCTACAAGGCAGTTCTTGATGAGGATGCAGCAGATTTCCTTGCAGATATCGCTGACGGCGATGCAAGACACGCTTTAAATGCCATTGAACTGGGCATCATGACTACAGAGAGGTCCGGTGATGGCCTCATTCATATCACAAGAGAAGTGGCTGAGGAATGTATCCAGCGCAAGGTTGCAAGATACGACAAGGATGGCGACAACCACTATGACACCATCTCGGCTTTCATAAAGAGTATGAGAGGTTCAGATCCTGACGCTGCTGTGTACTACCTTGCCAGGATGCTTGATGCAGGAGAAGATCCCAAGTTTATCGTTCGCCGCATGATGGTATGTGCCTCTGAGGATGTGGGAAATGCTGATCCACAGGCACTTCAGGTGGCAGTTGCAGCTTCACTGGCAGTAGAGAGACTTGGCATGCCAGAAGCCCGCATAACGCTGGCTCAGGCAGTTACCTATATAGCCACGGCTCCTAAGAGCAACGCAGCCTATCTTGCAGTTGATGAGGCGATCCAGACAGTACGGGAAACAGGTAATCTTCCAATTCCTCCCCACCTTCAGGATGCCCACTACAAGAGTGCTGGAAAACTTGGTCATGGCATTGGTTATAAGTACGCCCACGACTACAAGGACCACTATGTAAAACAGCAGTACCTGCCCTACGAGCTCA
>CAMVJI010000279.1 GCA_947167765.1 uncultured Butyrivibrio sp.
GGCTTTCTGTGGGTGTGTTTCATAGCGCCAGATTCTCTTGGAAAGCCCTGGGGCATGGAGCTGGACTCTTTGGGGAAGTTCTGGGGCCTAATTGTGGAATTATTTGTTTTTGGAGTTACCACAGTCTTATATTCAGGCGGCAATGCGTTTTTTCTCTTCCTGATAGCTCTGACAATGGAAAGTATCACAACACCGTAAAAAATTAAACTAAATAGAGCTTCCATACACCCTCCTTAAACTTGTCACATTTTCCCCTGTGCCATAACAAGCTTCTCAAACTCGCTCTCTGACTCCTGGAGCTCAACCTCGGTGGAGTCAGCTCTTTTCAAACTGATCTCATATCCAATGCGCTTACTAAGGTATAAAAGGCCTGCGCCAAAGAGAACGTCGCCCTCTTTGTGAGCCTGCTCCACATACTTCTCAATCTGAGGAATTATGAGATCATTTGGGAACATCTCTAATGTATTAACAGCTTCTTCGAAATATGGCTTCTGGATATCCGTGATACAGTCAAAAAGAAAATCCAAAGCGCTTTCATTTTTTGGATACCCAAGCCTTTTTGCCAGCTTAACACCGTTAAGTACGCATATATCGTTTCGGAAAAGAGATTTATCAAACCACTGCTTTATGTCTTTTATCTTACCATTTTCAATTGACCTGGCGATAACTTCTATCTCGATATCTAAAAGAACTCTTCCGTGCAATTCCCTGTTGGCTACCTTGGCAGACTCAAAGTCATTCATATGCTGGTTGTAGTTACTTCTCTCGGTCTTGCCAGCCTCTATATCAGCAAGCTCCTGCTCCCAGCGGTATCTAAGATCGTCCCAGTCAGCTTTTGAAAGGTCCCTCAGATTTTTTTTCCAGACGTTTTTAAAAGCCTTCTGGCAATCCGCAATGGCTGAGTTTCTGCGTTCATGGTCGTAGAAAGCTTTTTTCGCATAAAGGATCTCACTAAGAGCCTTGCGCACATCCTCATCATCAAGCCAGTACTGTTCTTTGATGTGGTCTCCGTTTATCATGACCAGCTTGTTGGTTGTAGGCTCAAACCTGAGTATCAGATTGGTGGGGTAAAATCTACCGTTTACAAAAAACCATCTTCCGCTCTCAGTCATCATGAGCTTGTGGCAGAAAGTGCCGTCCTTGAATTTATATGGTTTAAGTTTGTCTGCTGACAAAAGTTTGATGGTCTGCTTAAGTCCAAAGATCCTGCCCCAGTAGGGAACAGTGTCAATTTCTTTTCCTTTTTCTATCTTTTTTTCAAGCTTGTTAAGAATTGGAGTCGCAATGAAAATAGCTGCAATAAGCCCCACAATGCCCATGGACCAAAGTATTGATATGATCACGAGAGCAATTGCGCTTTTCCAAATGAGCGACAGAGTACTTGCTAAGGGACGTTCAGTTTTCAAAAATCCCATTATGAAATTCCACATAAACTGGTAAAACCTTCCTGATATATATGTTTCCGCCATGGGCCTAATGGCTTTAGCGGGTATTTGCTTAGCCTTTTATAATATACAATTTAGCGGCTTAGGTGTAAATAAGAGAATTAACTGTTGATCCGCGCAATATCATAGGCTGTAAGCGGAAGGCCAAGAAGTTCAACAATTCGCAGCTCATCAACTGCATCAGCCACAGCGTTGTGGACTTCATAGTACCTGCTATTACCAGTAAGCATGCGGGTTATTGACTCAACACCATAGTTGGATTTAAGGCGACCGGTTTTGCAGCATGGAGCCGTGTCAGGGATAGACTTGTTAAACTGCTTGTAGGCGGCGATCCGCATGATATCGTACCAGTTATAGTTTTTCAGCTCCGGCAGGTGGCCACAGTCGAACTTGGCATTATAGGCATAGATGCTGGAAATGCCCTTGGATGAAAGGTAGTCTGAAAGGTCAGCCATAGCTGTGGCACGGGGTGCAGTTATGGGTGATGTCGCTACTGTAGTTGTTTGCGCGGTTCCAAGTGCCGCGCCATTGCGGTTTGCAGATGCAGTTGAGTTTGTGCACTTATAAAGTACGCCAGAGTACATGCCGCCTACGCGAGCTTCCTGTTCAAAAATGTAATAGCGCGTCTCAAGGCACTTGAAGGTTGTCTTGTCTGCGATGGCTACGCCAAGAGACATGACCTCATCATGCCAGTTGGTCTCAGTGTCGATGACAGCAAAGTAGGCAGCTGATGATCGAATCGTTTCTTGTGCAGGCTTTATACCTTTTGAAATTGCCAAATTGGTCGAAACCTTGTGATTTACTTGTTTTGCATGAGTGCTTACTCTATCCTGCACATCTTGAAGCTCAGATCCCTGCACAGTTTTAGATAATGATTCTGCTTTATCTGATTGCTCTGTTTTTGCGAATTTTTCTGTTTTATGAAAGACACTATTTTGCAAAGCACTTTCACCATTTTTTATCATATTCAAAAAGTCCAATGACTTGTTGTATCCCATTCTTTCATCCTCCGCTTACCATTATCTATGCTTTGGACAATTGTATCAACAAGAAATCTTATAGCAATGGGTCCATCCGAAATCTAGAGGAACAGTTCCTTTGTGTTTTTCTTTAGATGATCTATGTTAAACGGGCTACCTACTCCTTCAAAGGTCAATATCAGATTTTTTCCTGTATGGATTCCGCTCTTACGATAGTCACTGAGCTTTTTAAGATTCTTTTTTCTATAGTCGTCATCATCAAGCATTCCCAAATGTTCATGGTAGATGATTTTTCTTTTCCTGGTATCCAGAATTGTAAAGTCAGGAAACTTTATTTTTCCATCCGCAAGTTTTAGTGCACATTCATATCTGTACGGAATGCCCATCTCATAGTACATATTCGCAATAGCGGCTTCTGACTTTGTTCTTACGTTTTCGCCCTTATTGGTGGGATAAACCTTTTCCTCAATCTTGTAGTCGCTGATCTCGTAAGGTTCTTTCTCCCATAGCCTTCCTATATTCTCATCGGTATAAAGATAAGGTTTTGCATACTGTGTCTTGTTTTTATGAAGCTTGTCAATTGCATGTTCAGGCGGTATGGACGAGTGGCGTTTAAGAAAGCTATCAATCAGTGCAAGCTCTTTTGTTGCTT
>CAMVJI010000280.1 GCA_947167765.1 uncultured Butyrivibrio sp.
GTTCAGGTGGCAAGACTGCTGTGACATTTTTGTTTGACAGCTGCTTTGCCTGGGTAGTTACAGTGCCTTCAGCTTATATCCTGTCAAGGTTTACCACACTTCCAGCCCTCAACGTATTTATGATCGTTTCACTTCTTGAAATCTTAAAATGCATAATCGGATTCTGTCTGGTAAAGAGCGGAGTCTGGGTAAGGAATATAGTAAAGGCTGCCTGATCAAACAGGCAGCCTTTTATGTACTGAATATGTAATTGTGATCATGGATTAAGCGCATATTTCAGCATCAGCTCTGCAAGCTGCGCCTGCTCATCTTCAGAGAGATTTTCCTTAGCGTATTTCATAAGCCCTTCTGTATCACCGCTTGAAATATAAGACTGAACCTCTGGAATATCCTCAAGCTCTACGTTATTGGCAATGATCTCAGTAACTGTATCCTTATCTTCTTCTGTCATGGACTCTGCGATCTCTTTTACCTTGCCATCGGACTTCTCGATATACTGATCAACCGCTTCGCTGACGATAGCTTTTTTTATAGGATTTGCAGTGTCCTTTTTTGAACTGGCGCTGGCTTCTACATTCTCTACAGAGGACTCTACATCTTTGGTTATTGACTTCCTTGCAAACAGAAATATTCCGCCAATTGCAAGGATAATAGCAAGTGTTATTATAAATGATTTAAAGGCTTTCATGGTCATGATCCTTTCATAAATCTTTTAGGTTGGTTTAAAGTGCAGGCTTTATTATAATGCTGTAAAGAAACCATGTCAAAAGGACCTGCGATCCTGGCGTGGGTATGATTTTGCAAGATAACGGAGATCAGATATGAAAAGACATATTTCAAAATTTAAAATAACCATAATAGCAGCATTATTAATCACCTTTTGCCTATCTGCTTGCGGAAGGCAGCAGGCTCAAACAGATATTGATTCCCTTGAGGATACAGATACTCCCCAGGCTACCAGCGAATCGCTGGCTGAGGAAGCTACTACTGCATCTACAAACCTGGAAGCTTTAGATACTACCCTTACCATCACCTGCATCAAAGGCGGCGCAGCAGATGCCTTTGTCTTAATATCTGACAATCATGTCGTGGTAATAGATACAGGCCTTGATAAAAAGGCAGACAAGCTGGTGGGGTTTTTAAATGAACAGGGTGTCACAAAAGTGGATGAACTTATAATCACTCATTTTGACAAGGATCATGTAGGCGGTGCAGACCACATCCTGAATAACTTTGAAGTTGGTACAGTCTACACCACTTATCATTCAAAAGAGTCTGATGACATAACAGCATATTTAGAGGCCCTTGAAAACAGTGGCCTTGAGGAGACCACAGTTTCGGAAAACCTGACTTTCGCTGCAGACGGGATCTCTTTTACCATATATCCACCTAAGTCCCCGGTTTACTACGACAGCACCAGCAACAACTCATCCCTTGTGATCAGGGTATCCCTTGGCGAGAATTCGATGCTCTTTGCAGGAGATGCAGAGTACGAGCGCCTTTCAGAGCTTCTAAAGACAGAGAGCCTTGGCTCCACCATCCTTAAGGTTCCTCATCATGGACGCTATAATGCCAACACCGAAGCCTTTATCAAGTATGTAAACCCTCAGTATGCCATCATTACATCCAGTAACGGTGAACCTGAGGATCAGGAAGTTTTAGACATCCTTGCAGCAAATGGCACTAAGACTTACCTGACAAAAGATGGCGATGTCACCATAACTATAACTGCAGATGCTGTAGAAATCACACAGTGAACCTGGCATATGCATGTTCTGATTTGAATACTTTTTTACTTTCAATTAATGGAAGAAAATAGTAATATTGATATGTTATGGACTTATTTCAATATATGCGCGAAAACAATATGGAAAAAGAATCTCCGCTTGCCGCCAGGATGCGCCCAAGGACCCTTGATGAGGTAGTTGGACAGCAGCACATCATTGGTAAAGACAAGCTTCTTTATCGTGCAATTTCAGCAGACAAGTTAAACTCCATAATTCTCTATGGCCCTCCTGGAACTGGTAAGACGACCCTGGCCAAGGTTATTGCAAACACTACCAAGGCGGAATTTACCCAGATCAACGCAACCATTGCTGGCAAGAAGGACATGGAAGAGGTGGTAGCTAAGGCCAAGGACAATCTTGGCATGTACGGAAAAAAGACCATCCTCTTTATCGATGAGATACACAGATTCAACAAGGGACAGCAGGACTACCTTCTTCCGTTTGTTGAGGATGGAACAGTGGTGCTTATCGGAGCTACCACAGAGAATCCATACTTTGAGGTCAACGGGGCTCTTATTTCAAGATCCATCATTTTTGAGCTTAAGCCCCTTTCTCCAGATGATATAAAGAAACTGTTAAACCGCGCAGTTACAGATACAGAGCGTGGAATGGGATCCTACAAGGCAGTTCTTGATGAGGATGCAGCAGATTTCCTTGCAGATATCGCTGACGGCGATGCAAGACACGCTTTAAATGCCATTGAACTGGGCATCATGACTACAGAGAGGTCCGGTGATGGCCTCATTCATATCACAAGAGAAGTGGCTGAGGAATGTATCCAGCGCAAGGTTGCAAGATACGACAAGGATGGCGACAACCACTATGACACCATCTCGGCTTTCATAAAGAGTATGAGAGGTTCAGATCCTGACGCTGCTGTGTACTACCTTGCCAGGATGCTTGATGCAGGAGAAGATCCCAAGTTTATCGTTCGCCGCATGATGGTATGTGCTTCTGAGGATGTGGGAAATGCTGATCCACAGGCGCTTCAGGTGGCAGTTGCAGCTTCACTGGCAGTTGAGAGACTTGGAATGCCAGAAGCCCGCATAACGCTGGCTCAGGCAGTTACCTATATAGCCACAGCTCCTAAGAGCAACGCAGCCTATCTTGCAGTTGACGAGGCAATCCAGACAGTGCGGGAAACGGGCAATCTTCCAATCCCTGCGCACCTTCAGGATGCCCACTACAAGAGTGCTGGAAAACTCGGTCACGGCATTGGTTACAAGTATGCCCACGACTACAAGGACCACTATGTAAAACAGCAGTACCTGCCCTACGAGCTCA
>CAMVJI010000281.1 GCA_947167765.1 uncultured Butyrivibrio sp.
GCTCCAGTAAGTACCTCTGAATCGCCGCAGCAAGGGCAAACGATAAGGCGCTTTGAAGTCCAGCCAAGAACCGGGATGTAGAAAAGAGTAACTGCAAACTTCTCTCTTGCAAGAGTTCTCTCTACATCGTGATGGCAGTTAGGGCATACACATCTGCCAAGATTTCTGTCTAATTTGATCTTCTTTCTTGTTCCGTATAAAATAAACATCTTTACTCTCCTCCTATTAAGCTATAAGGCTTCCTACGTTTGCTTTGCAGCGCTCTGCAAGTGTGCTAAGTACAGTATTGAAATCAGGTACGTTCTGTACTTTTGAGCATTTTGAGAAATAGAAGGTCTCGCCATTAATAGTCTCTACAGCTACAGCCTTGAAGTTGTAGTCGTAAGAACCATAGAAGCAGTTAGAGCAGTAAACATTTGTGATATCCTTGATAGGAAGGATCACAATGCTTCTCTTGAAATCCCCAAAGTGACATACATAGTTTGCAGTGATCATAACCTGCGCCTTGGCAAGATTAAGTACGCCAGCACCCTGAGACTCAGTAAGGAAAGAGTTAAGGTACTCTTTACCCCTGCCATTTTCAAGAGCTTTCTCTACTGCTAAAGCGTTCTTTTCCTTGTCCATGTTAAATACTTTTTCGAATTTTAACATCTTTTTTCCTCCTTAGGTGGAAACCCACCAAGGCACGATTATACTACGCCCACAAGGATTGTTCAAGTTTTAACAAGCCATTATTCGCAATTTGATACTTTTAGCATGTTTTCGGTTATCATTCACTGTTTTGATGTCATCTTTTCACCTGCTCAGAAAGTGATTCCTCCAAGAGCTTGGGATTCTCGATCAGAGTCTTCATAAGCCTGATTGAGCGGGCATAGTAGAAGCCGTCAGATATTCTCTCATCTATTGTAAATGCCAGATCAAGCTCTTTTTTCATGGTGACATTTCCGTCCTGATCGTGGTAAGGTTTGAACTTCTTGGTTCCTATTATAATAAAGATTGAATTGGTTCCCCAGTTCATCAGGTGGTGATATCCAATATCAAGGCCAAGGGATCCAAGGTTTGACAGCACTACAGAGCACTGGTAAGGGTCTGTTGCTATAACAGACTGTGGCATCCAGCCGTGTCTGTCTAAAAACCTTGCTATAGCACCGATAAGGTGTTTACCCGGGATCTTCATAATAAAGTTCATGGCTTCGGTGGACTCATCGTCCTCCTTCTTGCAGAGAGCTATCTGCTCTCTTACTTTATGACTTATGGTGAAAAGAGTGTCCGTATCCTCTGCAACAATCCTTGCAAGAGTCTCATCTCCATCATCCCTGAACTCTTTTTTTACCGTAAAAGCTGCCGTGACACATTTTCTCTGGTACATGGTCTGGTTGGCGATAAAACGGTTCATCTGAGGTCTTTGCCTTATGGTCCTGAGAGCCGCTGCTATAATTATGTCAAAGATAGCAATTCTTTCATCAGGGTGCTCTTTGTTATAGTTTCTTATGTATTCCTCTGTACCTGCAATTTCCACTGAGAGCTTCATGTAGGCCTCATTGTCACATCTGTTTGGATACATCAGTGGCATAATGTAGTGCATGGAATCTATGTCTCTTATAAGCTCTCCGTCACGCCGATCTCCGATTCTTCTTTTTCCCAATTTAATATCCCTTCCAAATAAAACAATTTCCAGAAACAAATAAAGTATAACTGCAGCACATACATCGATAAAGGAATGCTGCTTAACAAAACACACCGATATGCATATCATAAATGACCACAGGGCTAAGAGAACCTTTTTTATGAGCTTGTGATCTCTTGCTGCAAGATGCGCTGACAAAACAGCCAGGGTATATCCCACATGAAGCGACGGACAAACTCCCGTAGGTGTATCCACCTTATAAATATACCCCAGAAGCCTTGTAAGAACGTTATCATGTGCAAAAGCTTCCGGCCTCATGTTCTGAACAGAGGGCCACAGGATATAAGTGATGACAGCTATTATCTGCATACCTACGATGAGCTTTTGCGCCCTGACAAAGCCCTTTATGTCATATAGCACAAAATAAAGGAGCGACAATACCATGAAAAAATACCAGGATACATAGAATATAACAAAATATTCATTGAAAGGTATCAGATCATCGATCCTGCTGTGAACCACGTGACAGCTGCTCTCCGGGATAAAATTTTCTGTAACGAGATACATGACAAGGTATCCTACCCACCCCAGCAGCAACAGTAAATGCCTGTATTCATTACTTGTAATATTGGATAGTCTTAGTTTTCTATAATCAACAACCGGTTTTTTCATTATAATCTTTCATTAAACGGATAATCTTTTTTTGAAACATTGGGGTAAGGCACCACCCGGTGTCTTGGCTGGGCGTAAGCAAGCTCTGATATGCTCTCCTGAAGGTACTTACATATCCTCTCAGCTTCATCTTTTTGGGAAGCCTTAGGGTCGTACATTATGGGCTTTCCAAATACCAGCTTGTGAAGTCCGGGGCAGACATACATAGGCACAAAAGGGACAGGCTCTTTATACTGTCTGTAGTAGTACTTGGCCACATAGACAAACCCCCTCTGAAACTCATGAACTATATTGTTATATTCTGTGTAGTCCTCAGGAAAAATAACAATCATAGCTCCCTCTTTAAGCTTGTCGCAGGATAGCTGAAAGGTCTTCATGACGCGCTTATCCCTGTAAACAGGCAGTGTATCTGCATTAGTAAAAATAATCTCCGCAAGGCCTGGGATTATATATGAAAAGAGCCTGTAAAAAGGCCTTAGGAGAGCCGGCTTTTTTGACCAGAAATCCTTGTAGGCATAGTCTGCAACCTGCTCTCTTTCCATCATCTCAGAAATACACCAGGTGTAGTGTTTCCTAGGAAAATAAAGCTCTGCTGCAATAGGGCCATAGGCCTGGGAGTGATTGCCAACAACTATTGCAGGCCCGTCAGGAAGGTTCTCGCCTTTTTCTGTCTGATATGCAGGTATCACAATGGATACTATCTTCCTTGCTATCCTGTACACTATGTGTTTCAA
>CAMVJI010000282.1 GCA_947167765.1 uncultured Butyrivibrio sp.
TCTTTTCTGTAAGCTCATCCTTAGCTTCCTTAACGTTCTTGCTGTTCTCTGCTACAATGCCACCAGCTTCGATTGTTCCATCCTTAAGCTCTTCATTTATCTCTTCAAGCTTTTCGATGTCGCTTTCAATGATGTTGTCGCTTGACGAAACAGCATCGTTTGCTGTGCTTAACTCATCTCTGTAAGTATCAACCTTGCTGTTTTCTTTTTCGTATCTCTTCTCTATAAGATTATCAACTGCATCGTTTACATCACTTACTTCTGCTGCAACCTCGTCTGTCTGTTCCTGATACTCTTTAACAGCTTCCTCAGCAGCTGACTCTTCAGTTGAATTTGTTTCCTGATCAAGTGTGATCTCTTCCGTATTGTTGGAAGCGCTTTCATTTTCCTCAGCAGCAAAAGCAACTACAGGCTGTGAAGCCATGCTCATACTTAAACCAAATGCTGCAACCCTGATCATCTGTGACTTTACATTGTTCTTTTTCATTTTCATCCACCTCATAAATAATCTTGTTTTTTATTTTTTGCTTAACACAAGTGCCACTTTACACCCACCAAAATCATATGAACCATCATATTTGGCCAAAATTTTGTCATTTTACGAAGGCTTAATTCCCACTTTAGACTTCGTTAATATTTTTTCGAAATCGTTTAAGATATGGCAGTTATCGCACTCTTTTTTTTATGATTGGTTTATGGAAAATAATGTAAGTGTTTACAGTTTCTCCCTTTTTAGCAAAAACAAGCCACGGGGACGGTTCTTTTGGCTGGTTTAGTTTTTCAAAACCAGCCAAAAGAACCGTCCCCGTGGCTTGTTCGTGTCATGAAAAAATGGACTACCGTAATCAGTAGTCCATTATCTTCTGCAGTATATCCATTTGGTCGCCACAGTACTTTTCATAGACGCTGGCCATGGCGGTTCGGAATTTTTCTTTTTCCTCGGGGGAAAGCTTGATGGTTGTTACGCCGCTTCTCTCTGCGATCTTGCGGGAGCTCTTTTCCCTCTCCTGCCAAAGTTCACGCTCATAGAGGGCTGACTGCCTGGCGCATTCTGTGAGGATCTGCTGGTCCTCTTTAGATAGCATGTCCCATACAGCCTTGGAACATATCTGGAGCTCCGGAACTCTGGTGTGCTCATCTAAGGTGTAGTACCTGGCTACCATGAAGTGCCTCATGGCCTCGTAGGATGGCCAGTTGTTCTCAGCTCCGTCAACAAGTCCCTGCTCTAAGGCCGAGTAAACATCTGAATAGACGATCTTTACAGGGGTTGCCCCGAGGGCTGATACCATGTCTGCCATCATGTCTGACTCCTGGACTCTTATGGTCATGCCCTGAAGGTCAGACAGGCTCTTGACGGGCCTTGTGGTGTAGAAGTTTCTCGCACCTGCATCGTACCAGGAAAGTCCCACCAGATCGTACCCAAGCGTCTTTGACAGGAACTCATCTCCAATCTCTCCGTCAAGGACTCGCCACATGTGGTCTGAATCCGTGTACAGGTACGGCACCTGCAGCACGTTCATATCCGGTACAAATTCCGCCAGCTGCGACAGTGACACCCTGGCGAAAGCCACGCCTCCGTATCGCATCTGCTCGATTACCTGCATTTCGCTGCCAAGCTCTGCGTCGCACTTAACAAGGATCTGGATCCTGCCACCTGTCTTTTCATAGACAAGATCCGCAAACCGCTTTGCTCCCTGAGTTGTGGGATAGTCCTCGATCTGGTTCTCAGCATACAGGAACACATACTCGGGAGAGACATCTTTATTCTTTTTATTAATAAAAGAGAATATCCTTCCACCGGCAAACAGCAATATGATCACTGCCATGATGATCGCCAGCAGGTATCCCCACTTTCTATTCATTGTCCCAATACTCCGTTTCTATATTCACTGGGGGTCTTGCCCACCATGCGCTTAAACACTCTCGTGAAATAGTTGGCATCCCGATATCCAGCTTCTATGCTGACATCCTTGATGTTGATCTGAGGGTCTGAGAGCAGCTCTTTTGCTCTCTCGATCCTGAACTCATTAAGATAAGTAATAAAGTTCTTGCCAAAGTTCTGCTTAAAGAGCTTGCAGAAGTACACATCCGAATAGCCAAAAAGCCCAGCCACGTCCTGCAGGGCAATGTCTTCCTTATAGTTATTCTCAATATATCTTGTAACCTCGCCAACAATGATGTTGGAGGCAATCTCTTCATCCCCAGTGGTATCTTCTGCTTCCGCAAAAGAAACATCTTCAGCCACAGCCTGATCCTCAGAAGCTGCCTCTTCAAAGGCCTCCTCTTCTCTGTCAGCAAGCCTCATGGCTTCCTCAATGACATTTATAAGATCCTCATCTGAGCCTGGTTTAAGCAGATAGTCAAGAGCTCTTACTTCGATAGCTCTTTTCGCATAATTAAACTCATCGAAGGCCGTGAGGAAGATAATGCTGCACTCAGGATATTTCTTTCTTATCTGCGCAGCGGCGTCAAGGCCGTTCATGCCCGGCATCTCTATATCAAGAATTGCAATCTGACAGTCATTGTCCTCAAAGGCGCTCACTGCCTCAATTCCGTTTTCTGCCATGAACACCAAAACCTGGTCAGGAAAGAATCCAAGTATTTTCTTATTTATAACCTGTCTCTCGATGGGCTCGTCGTCTGCCACAAGAATTCTGTACATTTTAGTCTCCTGCTCCCTTAATAGGAAGTTTTATCTTAACTATTGTTCCTTTGCCCAGTTCACTTTCTATTTCAAAGCTGCTGCCTGTGTACATGGCCTTAATTCTTCTATTGATATTTCCAAGGCCGATGCCTACGATATCTGCGTCAAGAGCGATATCTTCGCCTCCAGCCAGCTGCTTCTTTATGCTCTCAAGGGTCTCTTTATCCATTCCGACACCGGTATCTCCCACATCTATAAGGAGCATATCTTCCTCCTGCCGGATTTTTATAAACACCTTTCCGCCTTCAACCTTAGGAGAAATACCATGGATAATGGCGTTTTCCAAAATAGGCTGGAAGGTAAAGGTAGG
>CAMVJI010000283.1 GCA_947167765.1 uncultured Butyrivibrio sp.
TCATCGAACTGCGGAGCTTCTCCTACAAATTCGTTGATAGATTCTTTTACGTTCTTGCAGATCTGCTCAGCATCAGCATCTGGATCCTTGTTGAGGGCCTCAAGGAGTCTGTCATTTCCAAACAGTACATTATGCGCATCTGTAGCCTCTGTGACACCATCGGTGTAGCAGAACAGTGTATCGCCGTGGCCCAGCTCAAATTCGTGCTCTCTGAACTTGATACCCTCCATGGTTGCAACTGCAACGGAGTGCTTGTAGATTGAAAGTTCGAACTCGCCGCCAGCTCTTCTGATGGCAGGATGCTCGTGACCTGCGTTGGCAGCGATACCCTTTCCTGTTGTAACATCGATTATTGCAAACCATACGGTTACAAATAGTTCTGCATCATTTCCTTCGCAGAGCTGATCATTGGCATAAGCAAGGACTTCTCCAGGAGTTCCGCCCATCATAGCGCGGTTCTTGATAAGTGTCTTTGCAATGACCATGAACAGAGCGGCAGGAACTCCTTTCCCTGAAACGTCTGCAACTACAAGGCCAAGGTGCGTATCATCTATGATAAAGAAATCGTAGAAGTCACCACCAACTTCCTTGGCAGGGTCCATGGAAGCAAAAAGCTCGTACTCTTTCTTGTCTGTGAAAGTAGGGAAGATCCTTGGAAGCATATCAGCCTGGATCTGCGTTGCTACATTAAGCTCTGCTCCAATCCTCTCTTTTTCAGCAGTAACTGCAGTGAGGTTTTCGATGTAGTCCTTGATATCCTGCTCCATCTTCTTCATGGCATCGGACAGAGACTCGATCTCATCTCCCGTTGTTATCTCAATATCTTTAAAGGCCGTTCCATTGTCATTTTTAACATAACTAGTAGCTGCATCTGCCAGCTTATTGATAGGGCTGACAACAGCTCTTTTGATAGCAAGGATATAAATTGCAGTAAGGACAAGGGCTATGGCTATAGTGATGACAAAGAGCATTATTGAAAAAGCTCTGCTCTCTGCCTTGATGGCATTCATTGAAATGTCAACGCATCCAAAGGCTGCAACCTCTCCATCGCTTGTGTAGATAGGATATGCTGCAGATACCAGCCATCCATACTCAGGAGTGTTTGTGATATAAGCAGGGAATCCTATAGTTGGATCCTCTAAAACTCCGTAGTTAACTTCATATAAAGGATCAAAGTCTCCAGGATTATTGGCAACTTCTGAACCGTCTGCCACGTAGAGAGTTATCTTATCCTTTGGATATGCATACAGGATGTAGACAGACTCAACCTCGTTGGCTCCTGCCAGCTTCTGAAGTTTTTCAACCTCTTCCTGGTATTCTTTAGTTTCCTTAAGAGGCATGAAGTTTGCTATGTACTTCTCATGGGCTGGAGTTCCCATTCCGTCACTTCCAACCTTCTCCTCCTGGGCCTCATAGATTTCCACTATCTCATCCCTAAGGAGTTTTACATTGTCGCCATTAAGGCTTACCGCCGTAGTATGAGCCAGGTCAGTAACCTTACTCTCAAACTCCGTATCGATAGTCCTGTCAAAGACTATGGCTGTAATGGTGCCAAGTACAGCGCCAAGAATAGCCACCATGGAACAGATAATGATCACACTCTTTATGCCCAAAGACATTTTTCTGGTTTTTCTCATATTTTCACCACCATTGTATTGAATCCCTGATATCGTCTATAGTAAAAAGATTTTGCTTTTTTCTTTATTACATCCATTCCAAGGGCATTAAAATCTGAATCGTCATCGTCAATGTCGCCTATGTTTTTCTTGTTCATATCAAACGGGTTAAAGGTTATTGCATTGTCCCTTATGTGCATTGAAAAACCTTTTTCTCCCCTGAACACCAGCGTCAGCTGAATGAGTCCGTTGTTGTCCTGCATCTTGGAAAAGCCCATGTTGATGATGGCTGAGCACACTTCCTCGATGGTCATCTGTACGTAGTACATCTGCTTGGGATCAGCCTCCCACTTTTCAAGGAACCCTTCCACCTGTGAAAGAACATCTCCCAGATCATCACTTTTTCCATGAAGCGTTGTGGTATAGACTTTGTCTGCATCCAGCCTCTTTGTCTTTTTCATAAAGAACTTTACGTAGAAGCAAACAATGATGAAGCTGATAAGCTCAGTTGCAAAATAGGTATACCAGAATGCCTTCTCCCCAAGGAAGATAAACAAAAGCATCACAGGTACCAGGACCACAAAGCCGCGCAGTGTGGAAATGATAAATGCGGGAAGTGGTATGTCTCTTGCGGTGTAGATGTTGGCCAAAAGGATATTGAAGCCAGCAAACAAAACACACAGTCCAAACGCCCTTAGGGCATACACGCCATAGGCTATCGAAGCATCGTCCCTGATACCAAACAACATACATATCTGCGCTGCAAAGGCTATGATCACTGATCCCAGGATAACCGAGGTTATGATTCCAACATTTCTTACAAGGATCTGGGCATCATCGCTTTCTTTGTAGTTGCACTCTGCTTCGTAAGTACTAAGAACCGGCTGAGCCGCCATGCTGATCGCATTAAATACATATCCCATCAGGTAAGACAGACTCTGTACAATTTCAAATACCGCAACACCGATCTCGCCAGATAACTTGAACAGTGCATTGTTTCCTATCCAGATAAATACGAAGGTGTAAATGTAGGTGATACATGATGAAAAGCCTGTCTTGTAGCTGGTAAACACATTTTTAAAGTTGGGGCGCACATGGAAGATCTTAAGGTGTGACTGTCTTCCATATATGAAAAAGAGCTCTACCGTGCTGGTGATAATAAGACCGATAAGTGTTGCAAGAGCCGCTCCCATAACGCCAAGGCCACAGAACAAAACCAGTATAATGTTTAAAGAGAAGTCGCATCCGTTACCGATCTGGGATGCTACCGATGACTCTTTATACAGGTCATCATTTCTCATGTAGTAGCCAACAGTATATCCAAAGAAGAAGAACGGCGCCGCAGCGAAAAGAAATCTCAAATAGATAACAGTTGCTGCAAACAGCTCCTGATTT
>CAMVJI010000284.1 GCA_947167765.1 uncultured Butyrivibrio sp.
ATACTTGGAGGTGGCTGAGTACCATTATTATCAGCCCCATAAATTGCGGAGCTATTATTTTGAAATACCGAAACATAGTAAAAGCTAAATTCATAGCAAGACCCAACAGGTTCATTGCCAGAGTAGATCTAGATGGCAATGAACTTGTTGTTCATGTGAAAAACACAGGGCGATGCAAAGAACTCCTTATCCCTGGATGCGCTGTTTATCTTGAAAAGGCGGAAAATCCTGAGAGGAAGACTCCCTATGATCTTGTGGCTGTAGAAAAAGATGGACGCATTATTAACATCGATTCACAGGCTCCAAACACAGTGGTAAAAGAGTGGCTTCTAGCACAAAATTATTATTCGAAAGTAAAACCTGAGTACAAATATGGGGATTCAAGGATAGATTTTTACATGGAAAAGGGTGATGAAAAGTTCCTGATGGAAGTTAAAGGCTGCACCCTTTTTATTGATGGAATCGGGTATTTTCCTGATGCTCCTACAGAGCGTGGAGCCAAGCATTTAAGAGAACTTACAGAAGCTGTTAAATCTGGATTTAATACTGCAATAGCGTTTGTTATTCAAGGCGAAGGAATATCAGAAGTAAGACCTAATGATAAAACTGATCCTGACTTTACCAAGGCTTTTTATGAAGCCAAAAAAGCCGGTGTTAAAATTTTATTCTTGAAATGCAAGGTCACAGAAGATAGCCTATATATTGTTTCACAATAAATATAGGAAAGATTGTTGAGGGTAATTAAGTGTTTAAAAGAGAAAAAGGTTCATCTATCTGGGCATTTATGCCTGTTACTATTCTGACTGCAGTGTTCTGCTGCTTGCTGTGGGGATCAGCTTCTCCAGCTATTAAAATAGCATATGAGCTGTTTCAGATTCCACCAGATGATACAGCGTCACGTCTGATGCTTGCAGGTGCAAGATTTACAATAGCGGGTGTTATGACAATTCTTTTCGGGTCACTTCTGGCTCGAAAAGCCCTTGTTCCAAAGGTAAGCTCATTAAAGAATATATTGATCCTGGCAATGGTGCAGACTATCGGACAGTATTATTTCTTTTTCATGTCCCTGGCCAACACCAGCGGAGTAAGAGGCTCCCTAATAAATGCATCAGGTAATTTCCTTGCTGTCCTCTTTGCAGTGTATATTTTCAGACTGGAAAATATGACTCTTAAAAAGATACTTGGTTGTATCGTAGGATTTCTTGGTATTATAGTAGTATTCGGTGGTGGTTCATCACTGCTTGCAGGTGATCCAATAACCTTTGCAGGAGAGGGCGCCATGCTTGTAGCAGCAACATTCTACGCAGCATCTGGATGCCTTATCAAGATCTTTTCAAAGGATGAGAACCCGGTTGTTTTAAGTGGCTACCAGTTCTTTGTTGGAGGAATAGTTCTTTTCATAGTAGGAAGGCTCATGGGCGGAAGCCTCGTATTCTACAACTCAGGATGCGTACTTAACCTTATCTACATGGGATTTATCTCCGCAGGTGCCTACACCATGTGGGGCGTACTTCTTAAGTACAACCCTGTGAGCAGGGTTTCAATCCTTGGATTTATCAATCCAATAATGGGAGTTGTGCTGTCGGCTCTTTTCCTTGGAGAGTACTCACAGGCCTTCTCACCAAGCAGCTTCCTGGCGCTTCTCCTTGTAAGTGCAGGAATTGTTATCGTTAACATCAATTTGAAAAAGCCGTAAGAGAATATTTCATGCAGAGTTTTGAGACTGGGAACAGAGAAGAAGCAATCAGATATAAATTTACTTTAAAAGAGTGTCTTTTTGGCGATGCGGACTTTTACAGGCGCGTCGCTACTGTTGTTGTGCCCATGATAGTGCAGAACACACTGTCAAATATTGTTGGCCTTCTGGACAACATCATGGTTGGACAGGTGGGAACTCTGCCAATGTCAGCGGTTGCCATCGTTAACCAGATTCTGTTTATCTTTTATCTGTGTATTTGGGGATCTCTTGCAGGTGCAGGTATTTACAGTACCCAGTTCTTTGGAAAAGGAGATATGGAGGGCGTAAGGTATGCCATAAGGTTTAAGCTCCTTACTGCCATTACCATATTTACCATCGCTGCGTTTATACTGCATAACTTAGGACCTGACATTATCTCTTTATACATATCGGCAGATACTCTGGAGGCTGACAGGATTGCTACTTTGGGATACGCGGTAGGTTACCTTACCATTATGATCGTGGGACTAGCGCCCTTTAGCCTTGCGCAGGTTTATGCCAGTGCCATGAGAGAGTCAGGAAGGACCACGCTTCCTATGGTGGCCAGCATGATCGCCATGCTGATAAACTTTGTGTTTAATGCTCTCCTGATCTTTGGTCTTTTTGGACTTCCCAAGATGGGAGTTCTTGGAGCAGCTATAGCGACTGTGATATCCAGATTTACTGAGCTTGCCATCATACTTGTGGGGGCTCACAGGCCCGGAACACATTATGGTTTCTTTAAGGGACTGTACCGGAACTTCAGGATTCCTGGAAACCTTGTACTTCCGATTCTTACCAAGTCCCTGCCGCTTCTTTGTAACGAGTTTTTGTGGAGCCTTGCTCAGGCAAGTCTTTTGCAGGCATATTCCGTAAGGGGAATTGCGGTTATTGCCGCTATGAATATCAGCGGAACCATATCTCAGATATTTAATGAAGTGTTCTTGTCTATTGGTAACTCAACGGGAATCATAGTTGGACAGGAGCTTGGCGCCGACAGGCTGGTGAATGCCAGAAGGAGTGCATGGAGAATGGCGTCTCTTAGCATCATGAGCACCTTTGTTATGGGATCGCTCCTTGCAATTGCAGCGCCCATCATTCCACAGATTTACAACACCGGGGATGACATAAAGATGCTGGCCACAAGGTGTATCTGGGTTGTTGCCATGGTAATGCCAATAAACGCATATGCCAATGTGTCTTACTTTACAATGCGTTCAGGTGGCAAGACTGCTGTGACATTTTTGTTTGACAGCTGCTTTGCCTGGGT
>CAMVJI010000285.1 GCA_947167765.1 uncultured Butyrivibrio sp.
CTTGTTTTTAGGTTGGATTAAGGGTTACATGATAATCTTTCTTTTGTAGCAAAATAAAACACCTATTTTGCGAAAACAGACATTTATTGTTTGGCGGAAGTATTGTAAAATTTGTGGAAAGAAAGAGAACATAGAGGACTGAAAATGAAGAATGGTTTAAGACAGATGCGTTTTGCACTTCAGAGTTTTATGATGAAGCTCATGTATGGGCGAAATGGTTTTGATAACATGGCAAGGGGCTGCTATGGAGTATCGATGATACTGTTGGTGATAAATATCTTTGCAGGTAGCGTGATAATATACTTTTTGTGGGTTGGCTTATTTGCCTATTCAATGTTTAGATCTTTTTCCAGGAACATTCCCAAAAGATATGCTGAAAATCAGAAATATCTTCAGATGACAAGAGGCGTAAGAAACAGGGGAGAAGTTCTTAAGCTGAACATGCAAAGTGGAAGTACAAGCAGGTACTTCCTTTGCAGCGACTGCGGACAAAAGATAAGAGTTCCCAAGGGAAAGGGCAAGATTGAGATAAGATGCCCCAAATGTGGGAATAGATTTATTAAAAAGACTTGAAAAAGATTTAGTTGATTATGGCCATGTGGCCATGGGAGAAGTGATATGATGCAAGATCCTTACAAGACTCTTGGGGTAAGTCCAGGAGCATCCGATGAAGAAATAAAAAAAGCATACAGAACACTTGCCAAGAAATATCATCCGGACCTTAATCCTGGAGATGAGGTGGCAGCTCAGAGAATGAACGAGATCAATGCTGCATACGACATTTTGTCCAAGCCTCACACTGCAAGACATGCATCAGGATATGGACCAGGATCCAGTTATGGCAACGGCTACAGCGGAACTTCAGGTTATGGCAGCGGCTACAGTGGAACCTCTGGTTATGGAAGCGCCACAGGAACTGATGGATACTATTCTAGTTCAAATGGCAACAGTTCCGGATACACTAATGGCTATGGAAACAGCTACGGAAATGGCTATGGTGGATTTAATAGCTGGCAGGATAGCAGTGAGAATCCTTTTGAGAACTATGGAACCTTCTTTGGTTTTGGACCCTTTGGATTCTTTAGGTTTGGGAATTTTGACAGCAATAGAAATGGTGCATATAGAAATAGCAGCTATAACGCAAATGGCTGGAATACTCCATCCACTGGCAGCAGCATTCTTGGCAAGCTCTTTAAGTGGTTCATCATATACGAGATTGTTTCAATACTTTTGAGGTTCGTATTTTTCTTTTAACCCCAATAATAATTTAAGCTGTCACACCAACATCTGGTGTGGCAGCTTTTTTGCGCTTCATTTTGCAAGTTCCTGTATGTGATTGATTTGCTTTTCTTCGTACATGTTGTCGTCCATGTGCTTTAAGAAGTCGTCCATGGTTTCGCTGTCCTGGTGGAATATGCTGTAGCCCATGGAAAGTGACAGCTTGTATTGTCTTCCCTCTGTTTCATTGAACAGATCCACCTCGTCGTGGAGGCTCTTTAGGACGTTCTTCATCTCTTTTTCAGAAGTCTCAGGAACAAGAATGATAAATTCATCTCCTGCAAATCTGGTGGCGATAGCCTTGTCAGGCTTGGCGAAAATGATGACTCTTGCTACATCTATGAGTGCCTCATCTCCTGCGTGGTGTCCAAAGTTGTCGTTGATACTCTTAAAGTAGTCAACGTCGATCATGATACCGCCAACAGTTTTTTTCTCTTTGGAGATGACTTCAAGCTGGTAATCCAGATAGGCTCTGTTGTAGAGACCAGTAAGCCTGTCGAGGTATGAAAACTCATTCTGAAGGGACATATAAATTGCAGTAAGGCCCACGGATATGGATACCCAAATAAGGGAGATACCATAAAATATGGATTGGAGCAAACATCCCATAAGGATCGGACCAACCATGAGATAAAGTGGGAAAAACCTTACTTTGCCATAACGTTCTTCAAATTTCTTTAGTATATAGTAGCTCAGAATAACATATCCAAAATCCACAACGTAATAGAGATAGCTAAGAGGAAGTCTGTGGTAGACATTGTCGGCATCTATGGTGTAAATGATTGGGAAGATATTGTTTAAAAGAGCTAAAATTCCCATTATTACTGCTGGTATAAAGGCGTAGGTGTAAATCTTTTTTATCCTGGTCATTGAGTGGTAAAGCTTAAGGTCTTCATATATGCACCAGGATGCGATAAAGATCGGATTGGCCATGAAACAGAAGGTGTTTCCCGCCATGTTAAGGATCCTCATCAGGATGCCGCTCTTACCGTCACTAAAGAAAACCAGAAAGTCCACTACGCATGCGATCATGGTAAGTATTGTGATGGCAGTAAAAATCTTATATTCGAAGTGGCCTGCATCTGCGCGTCTTATCTTGCTGGATATCAGCATGGCTACAAGAAGCATAAAGCCGATATAGTCTGAAGTTGCTACAGCCAGTAGGTTCATGTAAGTTCTCCCTAAGGAAACAAAATAATTGTCTTAATCTATTATACATTACTTTTTGCGACATTAAAAATATGCTATTCGATGATAATAATGTCCGATTTAATGATTTGTTTATACAATTTATAATCTGTTTAGCAAAGGACGAAAAAGTCCTAACATTTTCTTTTACAATTAGGGAGGTAAAAAATGAAGAGAAGATTTTTATCAGTAGTTTTAACAGCTGCTATGGTTCTTTCCATGACAGCATGTGGTGTTTCAGCACCTGAAGCACCAGCAGAAGCTCCTGCAGCAGAGGCACCAGCAGCTGAAGCTCCAGCAGCAGAAGCACCCGCAGCAGAGGCACCTGCAGCTGAGCCTGCAGCAGATGCTATCACTCTTGTTATGGCAGAGGTTAACCCTCTTGACACTATCGTTGGTATGACAGACCAGAAGTTCAAGGAAGAAGTTGAGTCAAGATCTAACGGATCTATCATCATCGACCTTCAGGCAAGTGGTGTTCTTGGATCAGAGAACGACGTACTTGATTCTATGCT
>CAMVJI010000286.1 GCA_947167765.1 uncultured Butyrivibrio sp.
GAAAAGCATGAAACGATAGAAAAGAATACAACTGGTGCAACGATTATCTTTATTGCATGCATGAATAAGGTCTTTATTGGATCCAGGAGATATCCGCACAGCGCCTCGTTAACTGACTGAGGGAAAAGATTTCTCGCCAGGAGGCCAAAGATAAGACCAAGGGCCAGGGCATAAAGCGCTGAGTTATTAAGCTTTTGCGCTGACTGATCTGCCACAATCCTCACAAGGTTAACGTTGTTTTTATTACGGTACTTGAAGTTTTCTCCATAGGAACGAAGGAGCACAGAGCGGATAACGCCTACACTGGCATCTTCATCTATGGACTCGCCATCGGAATATGGTTCAAAAGCCTGACCATTCATAGAGAGATGGACGGAGGTTTCGCCAAAGCGCTTGATTACCTGAACCTTAAGCGCAGCTCCAGGAAAAGCGTGTTTTTCCAGATCTTGTATCATCTCCTCAGATATAAGCTCGGCTTTTTGGATAGTTTTTTTATTGAGCCCAAGGCTTGTAAGTGAAGAGTCAATAAACTCCATTACATCTCCAAGAAGGGATGTGTTATCACTACTAAAAGATTTTCTGAAGTTTTTTATCTTTGCCATGTGTATTTCCTTTCTTTCGATATTGTTATGAAACACTAATAAAATTATACCATGGCAAATGTTCTTTAAGTTGTATTATCCCTTGAAATCTAGTAAAATTAGCACTGTTATGGGAAGAATGATAGATACAGACAAGCTTGTATTTGAATATATAAGGCGTGATGAAGAGGGCAATGTAGAGGGTATCACAAGAGCCATTGACGGAGTTGACCTTAAGGTTGAACCCGGGCAGTTTATCGCGGTCCTTGGGCACAACGGCTCTGGCAAATCTACGCTTGCCAAGCATTTTAACGCCCTTTTATACCCGACAGAAGGTGAAGTCCATGTAGATGGCATGTCTACTGAGGACGATGAGCACCTGTGGGATATCAGGCAGGAAGCAGGAATGGTATTCCAGAATCCCGACAACCAGATAATCGGTCAGGTTGTTGAGGAGGATGTGGGATTTGGCCCGGAGAACATGGGGGTTCCCACAGATGAGATCTGGGAGAGGGTAGATGAATCCTTAAAGGCTGTCCGCATGGACAAGTTCAGGAAGTCATCACCTAACCATCTATCCGGAGGTCAGAAGCAGCGCGTATCAATTGCCGGAGTCATTGCCATGCACCCCAAATGCATCATCATGGATGAGCCAACAGCAATGCTTGACCCCAACGGAAGGCGTGAAGTCATAAGGGCGGCAAGGGCCCTTAACCAGGTGGAAGGGATCACCATTATTCTTATTACCCACTACATGGAAGAGGTTGTGGATGCAGACAAGGTCTTTGTCATGGATAAGGGCAAGGTAGTCATGGAGGGAACTCCAAGAGAGATATTTGCCCAGGTGGACAGACTTAAAGAGCTGCGTCTTGGCGTTCCTCAGGTTACGCTTCTTGCACACGAACTAAGACAGAGCGGAGTACCGCTTCCTGATGCAATCCTTACCAGAAAAGAGCTTGTGGAGGCTCTCAAGAAATGTCGATAATAGTAAATCATGTCAATCACATATATGACGAAGATACAGCCATGGCAAGTCCGGCTCTTATCGATGTGAACCTTAAGATTCCGGACGGGCAGTTTGTGGGACTTATTGGACACACAGGGTCAGGCAAGTCCACACTGATACAGCACCTTAATGGCCTACTTAAGCCTTCAAGCGGCGAAATCTTTTTTAACAACGAAGATATCAATGATCCTTCATATAATAAAAAGAACCTGCGTGCCAGAGTGGGGCTGGTTTTCCAGTATCCAGAGCATCAGCTGTTTGAAACTGACTGCTTTAAAGATGTGTGCTTTGGCCCTAAGAACCTGGGACTATCCCAGAAAGACGTAGAGCTACGAGCCTTTGAGGCCCTTAAGGAAGTTGGCCTTGAGGATGAGTATTTTTACCAGTCACCCTTTGACCTTTCAGGTGGGCAAAAGAGAAGAGTGGCAATAGCTGGAGTTCTGGCCATGAAGCCGGAAGTGATGATCCTTGATGAGCCCACAGCTGGCCTTGATCCCAAGGGAAGAGAGGACATCTTAAACCTCATCAATGACCTTCACAAGAAGCTTGGAATGACCATTATCCTTGTAAGTCACAGCATGGAAGACGTGGCAGACTACGTTGACAGGATCATTGTCATGAACAAGGGAAGGGTGGCTTTTGATGGCGAACCCAAGGAAGTGTTCAGACACTACAAGGAACTTGAAGAAATTGGCCTTGCTGCTCCTCAGGTGACATATTGCATGCAGGAACTTAAGGAAGCAGGGTTTGATGTGGACACAGATGTGACCACTTTAAAAGAAGCAAAAAGGGAGATACTGAAGGCTTTAGGAAGATGTTAAGAGAAATAACACTGGGGCAATATTACAGAACAGAATCTGTGATCCACAGGCTTGACCCGAGAGTTAAGATCGTGGCCACTTTTTCTTTTATAATATCCCTGTTTTTGGCTAAAAATTTCATAGGATATGTGATCGCAGGATTATTTCTTTTGCTGAGCATAAGGCTCTCCAACGTGCCTCCCAAGTTCATCTTCAGGGGCATGAAGACAATCTTTTTCCTGCTTGTGATAACCATGGTGTTCAATCTCTTTTTGACACCGGGTATTCCGATAGTTACATTCTGGAAGTTCAAGATCACAAAAGAGGGTATCCGCCTGGCTGCCATGATGGGTGTAAGGCTTGTTTTCCTTATTACAGGGTCATCTCTTATGACTCTTACAACAACCCCCAATAACCTCACAGACGGCCTTGAGGATCTTTTAAAACCTCTTAAGAAGATAAGGGTTCCGGTTCACGAGATTTCCATGATGATGTCAATTGCCCTTCGTTTTATTCCTATTCTCATGGAGGAGACTGACAAGATCATGAAGGCCCAGATGGCAAGAGG
>CAMVJI010000287.1 GCA_947167765.1 uncultured Butyrivibrio sp.
GTATATCACTAAAATCCGCGCCACAGGGCAATTTGCGGATATTAAAAAGAAAAAACCATTACATTTGAGTCTTCACATGTACCACCTACATCAAATATAATAAAGAATACTATTGAAAATTTCTTGTTATAAACGGGAAAGGATGATCACTGATGTCAAATACCCCGGTAGCACTGGTTAAGTGCGACAGTTATGAATATGAAGAGGTGAAAAGAGCTCTCGATGAGAGTCTTGATCTCATCGATGCCCTGGATTTTGTAAAGCCCGGCATGAAGATTGGAATAAAGGCAAACCTGGTCACAGGATCAGCTGCCGATAAGGCCATCACCACACATCCTGTGCTTTTAAAGCGCCTTTGCGAGCTATTAACAAAAAAAGGCGCCAGCGTAGTCATAGGTGACAGCCCGGGAGGCCTCTACACTCCTGCTTTTGTTCAGAACATATATAAATCCTGCGGACTATATGAACTTGAAAGCAGCTCTGTAGCCCTCAACAGCGACTTTTCCATAAAAGACGGAAAATTCCCGGAGGCCTCATCCCTTAAGAGTTTCACCTATACCGGATGGCTTGACGATGTAGATGCCATCATCGGTTTTTCAAAATTAAAAACTCACGCCATGATGGGCATGAGCTGTGCTGTCAAAAACATGTTTGGCTGTATCCCCGGGACCACCAAGCCTGAATACCACATGAGATTTCCTGATGAGAAGGCTTTCGCCAATGTCATGGTGGATCTGAATGAATTCTTTAAGCCCGCCCTCTACATCGTGGATGCAATAGATGGAATGGAAGGCAACGGGCCCACTGCAGGGGAAAAGAGACATATCGGTGCTGTTCTTTCATCCAAAAGGCCATATGGTCTTGATATGGTTTGCGCTTCTATGATCGGGATGGGTATTTCTGACGTTCAGACACTACTTGTAGCAAATGAAAGAGGTCTTGGCCCTAAGGATGTCAGTGAAGTCTCTATCCTTGGCAACTACGGCCTTGATGACGCCAGAATCCCTGATTTCAAAAGAGCTACCATTCACCAAAGCATTACCTTTGAGGGAGGAAGCGCTTTTAACAGGATCAAGTCAATCGCTGTCAAGCTTGCCTACTCTACCAAGCCTCTGGTAAAGAAAGATGAATGTATAGGCTGCAAAAAGTGCCACGATACTTGTCCCGCAAAGGCCATTACCATGGTTTCATCAAGTGGTGCTTCAAAAAAAGGAACAGGCAACATCCCGCAAATTAACAGAAGCAAATGCATAAAGTGCTTTTGCTGCCAGGAATTCTGCCCTGTTGGTGCCATGAAGGTACACTATAACCCTGTAGGGAACATGCTGAACAAAATGCAGCGATAACAATGGCAAGCCACGGGGACATCCTGAACCATCAAGGAAGACATTTTCATTTCCGTAGGCCATGTAGATATCCTGGGAATCCGGATCCTCAGCCGTAAGGGCAAGGAGCAGAGTTCTCATATCTTCATGTGACATAGCTGGTGACTTCTTAATAATTGCTATCCTTCCTTCCCTCTGGACTTGATTAACTGCATACTAATATATTAATGCTCGGAATGTTGATTATCAATCAGCTATATCAAAAGTAACTATTAACTTTTTAGAATCCACTATAAAGTATTTGAGTTGTTGCCATTCGGAGTTTTGCTCTTTTCCTACTTTTTTTTTAAATTCACGAAAAAAAATATCGACAAAATGATAATATATTTCTATAGAAGTTATCATTTTTTCAATCAGGAAACGGAGGCTTTATATGAAGGGGTCAGGTTTGAGAAAGATCATGATTGTAGCTATTGCCGGAAGCATTATTGTGACGCTTATTCTTATCACAGGCACCATCATGACTGGAAGACGGGCCAGCGCAGACACAGAGCAGGCTGTTTCAAATGTAAGTCTCCTTTATCTTGAGGAGCTGGCAGGCAGGCGTGAGCAGGTTGTATCATCCACATTAAATGACTATATAAATGACCTTGACGTTGCCATAGGTCTTATGACTTATGAAGATACTGCAAGTACCGAAAGTCTCCATGCATATCAGCTTAGAATGAAACAGCTCTATGGTCTTGAAAAGTTTGCATTTGTGGATGAAACGGGGCTTATCTATACCTCAAGAGGCACCAGGACCGATATTGATGACTACAAATTTGACTACGCCTCTCTCTCCGGCCCTGAAATTTCCTTAAAAGACGAAAGCAACGACAATACCACTGTTGTTATAGCTGTTCCCACAGACAGGCTGCCCTATGAGGGACATTATCTGGTTGCATGTTTCATGGAAATCGGTATGGAACACATGCTTGAAAATCTTTCATTCGAGTCAGGCTCTAACAACACTACTTTCTGCAATATTTATACCCACGACGGGTACTCCGTGACCAACATGGTTCTCGGAGGGCTTGCCAAAGAGGACAATCTTCTTTCCGCTCTTGAAACAGCTGATTTTGATAACGGATACAACGCAGAAGATGTGAGATCTGATTTTAAAAATGGTCATACAGGAGTTATCTCTTTTACCTATAACAATATAAAAGAAACCATGTACTACGTTCCTGTAAGGCGAACTGACTGGATGCTGACATACCTTATTAGAGAGAGCATCATCAGCCAGCAGATTGACGCCATTTCCGAAGGAATAATCCTGCGCAGCCTTACTCTTGCAATAGTGACAACTCTGATACTTATCGGAGTCTTTGCCATGATGCTACTTCAGACCAAGAAAGCCACCAAGCTTGCTATGGAAAAAGAAACTTCTGAGATAATGCAGCAGGAACTGGAGGAGAGGATTGCCCTTCAGGACGAGCTTCTTGAGCAGGAAAAAAAGAGGGCCAGACTTGATAAAATGATCAACGCCCTGTCCTCTGATTACAGGAGCGTATACTATGTCAATCTCGACAAGAACACTGCAACGTGCTTTAGAAGTGATCCTTTGGATAAA
>CAMVJI010000288.1 GCA_947167765.1 uncultured Butyrivibrio sp.
TCCTTGTCCTGGTAAAAGATATCCAGGGCCTGCTGACCATTCTCGGCTTCCACTACTATATAGCCATCCTTGTTAAGGAAGTCCTTAACCAATTTGCGCATTCTGCTTTCATCGTCAACCACAAGTATCTTAAGATCGTCCACTTTGATTCCTCCTGTCATTTTGACTCTGTATCCTCATAATACGCTGATGGACTCTCAATGCCAAGGTTTTTTTCTGCTTCTCTGACCTTTCTTTCTCTTTCTGTCAGATCCTGTTCCCAGGAAGAGTAGCGATTTGTCACATTTCTCTTGTAATTTATGATGTTGTCATTCTCGCTTGAGGCCGCGATCAGGAACATCACAACCACCAAAATAGCAAGGACCACATCAAGGACTATAGGGAAAATCCTGCCAAACTCAGCATTTTTCTTTTCAGGTTTCTTTCTCTGCTTGACTGAAAGATTCTCCATGGCAGAATGTCTTGTCATGGATACGCCTACAGGTATGGGTATGAGATCCTCCTCTTTATAACCGCTTTCAAGGAGCTGATCTCTAAGCCCATATAGATATCCCCAACCGATTGGGGTTTTAAAGATTTTGTTTTCTATAGATTTTTCATAAACAGCTTTTATATCAGCCGGACGGCTTGCCTTTACCCTGGTCTGAAGGACCTTTATCTTGGATAGGTCCATTTCAGCCTTCTGGGCATCATTTTCAGACATAAAATCAAAGCCGCAGACAGTGAAGCTGTTTTCATTTTTCTTACCATCAGCTGCCATATTCTGCTCCGTATGACGCAATGAATACGTTGACACTTCTAGCCTTCATGGTCTTATTTCTCCATGTTAAAGGCTTAGGTCTGTTATAAAAATACTTTCCGCTCTCATCACCTGTATCCACACAAAGTGACCAGAATGCTCCTTCAGGTGGATTAGGAAGGGTGATCTGAATATCTTCCCAGTAAGCGTTTATTGCAAGGTAAACAATATCATCGTGGTCTTTTTTCTTGATATATCCTGCGAATCTGACGCAGATAACCTTAGAGTCGTTATTTATATTACCATGATCAGGGTTTTCTGTATGAACAGAAATATTAGGAAAACCACAGTGGGCTGGCTTAAGGTCTTTTCTGATACAAGGGTGCTTTCTTCTGAACTGGATCATGTTTCTGTAGAAGTCAAAAAAGCCCTTGTTCTTTTCAAGTAAATTCCAGTTGAGCCAGGATATCTCATTATCCTGACAATATGCATTGTTATTGCCAAACTGGGTATTGGCAAACTCATCCCCAGCGTAAATCATAGGGGTTCCTCTGCTGCACATAAGGACAGCAATAGCATTTCTCATCATCCTGTATCTAAGTTCCAGCACACCCTGGTCCTGAGTTTCGCCTTCAGCGCCACAGTTCCAGCTTCTGTTGTCGTTAGCACCATCAGTGTTATTCCAGCCATTGTCCTCATTGTGCTTGCCATTATATGAATACAGGTCATAGAGAGTAAAGCCATCATGACAGGTAATAAAGTTTACAGATGACTCATATCCCAAATATGCTCCGCCGTAAAGATCCATGGAGCCTGTGATCCTCTTAACTGCTTCCGGAGCAGTCCAGATATCGCCCTTAAGATAAGACCTGATATCGTCCCTGTACTTACCATTCCACTCAGCCCATCTCTTCCAGGCAGGGAAATTACCAACCTGATAAACTCCGCCAGCATCCCAGGCCTCAGCAATGAGCTTTACATTTCCAAGGATCGGATCATAGGCAAGTCTCTGGATAAGAGGAGGCTTGTCCATTGGCGCACCATCCTGATCCCTTCCAAGAATGCTTGCAAGGTCAAACCTGAATCCATCTACCCTGTACTCTTCAACCCAGTATCTTAAGCACTCTACAATGTATTCCTGGACCATAGGATGGTTACAGTTCATGGTATTTCCACAGCCACTAAAATTATAGTACTGGCCATGCGGTGTTAAAAGGTAGTAAATATTGTTATCAAAGCCCTTAAAGGAAATAAATGGCCCATATTCATTACCTTCAGCTGTATGGTTAAATACAACATCAAGAATAACCTCAATTCCATTGTCCTTGAGGGTCTTGATCATGTGCTTAAGCTCCACGCCTTCCTTGTTGTACTCACTCTGTGAAGCATAGCTCGTATTAGGGGCAAAAAAGCTGACGGTATTATAGCCCCAGTAGTCGTAAAGGGTTCTGCCGCCCACTTCTCTTTTATCTCTTGTCTCATCAAATTCAAAAATAGGCATTAGCTCAACAGCAGTGATGCCAAGGCGTTTTAGATAATCAACCTTTTCCTTGATACCATCAAAGGTACCTCTGAATCTGACTCCAGAAGAAGGATCCATGGTAAAGCCTCTTACGTGCATCTCGTAAATAACTGAGTCGCACATAGGGATCTTTAAGGAATTGGTGTCGTTCCACTCAAAATTATCTCTTACAACTCTGGCCCTGTAAGCGCCATCTTTATTTGGATTCTGTCCCCAGATACGCTGTCCGCTGACGGCTTTGGCGTATGGATCAAGGAGCAGATGATTTTTATCAAACAAAAGACCTTTTTCCGGGTCCCAAGGGCCATCGACAATATAGCTATACTCAAGGTTTTCAATATCCAGGCCAAATACGATCATGGAGTAAACCTTACCTATGCGATAGCTTTCCGGGAATGGGATCTGGGCAAAAGGCTTATTCTCGCCTCTGTTGAAAAGAAGAAGGGTTATAGATGTAGCCCCGTTAGAATAGGCAGTAAAATTAACGCCATCTGTAAGCATGGTGGCGCCATTGATATTATAAAAGCCTGGTCTAATCCTGAAACCGCTGACCTCATCAAGAGCCAGCATCTGTCTTCCGACCTCAGCTTTCCTTAGCTCTCTGACCTGTCGCTGTCCAATTTCAACAGGTTTTTTACCTTGTCTGTGTCTTCGGTACTCATTCATAAT
>CAMVJI010000289.1 GCA_947167765.1 uncultured Butyrivibrio sp.
TTGATAAGGAGGCTGCAGCTGCATCAGGTGGCAGCTCTTTTATCAGCAGTGTAGTATCAGAGACAGTTAATAACCCTCTTACCAGCGATGTTGAGCAGGTGAGAAAGGTTCTTTTGCCGGAAGCTGTCCAGATTGGAGACGGCGATATTGGCGCATTCTATAGTAACCAGGATTTTACTGATGTTATCCCGGTTGATATCGATTCTTTTTCAGAAAAAGAGATCCCATCTGAATATGATTCCAGGAACGTAGGCGGAAAGTGCTATGTGACAGAGGTTGAGGATCAGGGCTACACGTCACTTTGCTGGACCTTTGCAGCTCTTGGAGCGGTGGAGAGTGACCTCCTTAAGCACCATGCTGATCTAAAGCCAGAAGACATCGACCTTTCGGAAAAACATCTTGCTTACTATAACCTTCATAAGGCTCAAGGGTCCCTCAATGGAACTATTGATGGAGACTACCGCGAACTTGTAAACAGGGATGAAGAGCCGGATGCGTGGCTCTTTGACTATGATACAGGATATATCGACTGCGGCGGCGTAACAAACTTTGTCATAAGCATGCTGACAGCCTGGAAAGGGCCTGTTGCTGAGGCTGGAAATGACGAGTTTAAGAGCACCTACGGAGCAAAATATATCTTTACTGACAATGCAGATGCGCCTTCAGATGCCTATGAAAGCCTATATCATGTGCAGTCTGTAGATCAGATGCCTGCCAAGCTTAGCAATAATACACTTGTTAAGCAGATGATCATGGAGCATGGGGCTGCAACAATAGGTATCAATGCTGATTCCAAGTACTGGAAAAACCACAGTTCAAATAACTATTCTTCCTTCGGTGGGGAAAAAGCTGAGACTGCCAACCACGAGGTCCTTATAATTGGATGGGACGACGATTATAGTGCATCAAACTTTGGAACTGCTCCAGAAGGAGATGGAGCATGGCTTTGTAAAAACAGCTGGGGTACAAGTTCCGGTAAGGAAGGATGTTTTTATCTGTCATATTATGACGAGACAGTTGATGTCAGCAATGCGGCTGCCTATGAGGTGGCAGCGCCAGGAGATGACAACTGGTATGACAACAACTATCAGAGCGCTGGATTTTTGACCAACACTGTAAGCTGCCTGGATGATTCTGAGAACATGATGAGAGCCTATACCAATGCCAAAAATCCCTATGGAATGCTGTATGAAGCCACAGGAAGCCAGGATCTTAAGGCTATTGGACTTATGAGCATAGATCTGTATCAGCAGTATGAGCTTGATATCTATGTCAATCCTGATGTGACGGAGGAAGGCATAGCTTTTACAGATCAGGATGTACCTGCAATATCTCAGAAGATATCAGCAATAAGCGCTGGTTACCACACATTTGAACTTGATGATGATGTTCCACTTGAAAAGGGAGATAAGTTCTTTATCCTTATAAGACCAGCAACATCTTTAAGGCTCCCCTTTGAAGAGGCTGAAGATATGATGGGAGAGCCCAACTACGATGAGTGGAGAAATCTGGTGGGCAGCATCCACAACAACTATGAAGCAAGTGGAAACAGCTACTATATTTCAGATGATGGACTTTCAATGGTGAAACAGGATGACAAGGACTTCTTTGTGAAGGCCTACACAGTAAATAGATAAAGACAGTAAAAAAGAAGGTGTTTAGGGTCACCTTCTTTTTTAGTGTGTGTTTTCACAAGATTTTTTTGGGAGGAGGGCAGTTTAATGGGGAGTTAAACTGCCCAGGTATGAAAAAAGTTTTGTTGGGGGAGTGAGAATTTTTATTCTCAATAGATATATCGGAAGGTAATGAAAAAACTTAACTTTATTTTGAATATTTTTTTAAGGCTGATGAAATTTTTGCCAAAATATGATATATTGTGTTTATAAATAAAGAAAGGCACAAGATATATGAATAAGAACGAAAAAGAATTGGAGCAGATCAGCACAACAGATAAACTTAAGGCTTTTAAGGCACTTAAAGACAGCGGCCTTAAGGTTGAGTTTAATGGCAGCGGCGTACCAACTGTCATCTGCGCCAGTGCATCAGATATGGAAAAAGAGCTTAAGAACATCAAAAAGATCTTAAAGGAGCTTAGGTACAACGGAAGTTTTGGCGTTCGTGGTCCTAGGAAAACCGACCAGGCTCTTACTGAGGAAACGAAGGAAGTAGCTGAAACTCCTGAGACAAAAGAAATAGAAGACACCGCAATTCCCGCATAAAAAAAGCACCTTTAAGGTGCTTAAGTTTTGGGAGGAGGGGTCAATCAGTGGGGAGCCGATTGACCCGGTATGAAAAAAGTTTTGTTGGGGGAGTCAGAAGTATGTTACTTCTGATATGTTTATATGATACCGATAAAATTTGGACAAAATATGGACGGTTTCTAAAGAAAAAATAAAGTAATTCGAAATAATAAATAACTGGTTACGATATATTGTTAATGTGACACATTATATATTAAGCTTATCTTATCCCAAAGAAGGAGCTTTTTTATGGACAGATTTTCAGGACTTACTCTCAGCCCTATTTCAAGTGGCGACTGCGTAGCAGCGGCAGCAAGAGCTGCAACAGCAGAGCTAATATTTAAGATTGTCTATGAGAATGTGACGATTCAGCACAAGAATGGAGCCACCAGGACATACATGGTCCAGAGGGTGGATGATAGCTGCTCGGATCAGTCCTGCGAATACATCTGCACCATGGAAGGCGGAATGGCTCCTGATATCAGGGAGAGAGCCAACATTCATGTTAAGGTTTCAAGACTTGCAGACATAAGAGAGGCTTTAGAGGGATCAGCTACTGATCTGCGCTATGGTAATCTCTTTTTAAAGGCCGGTGAAGGCGTTGGTGTGGCAGCTATGAAACAGACAGGCATCGGTAAGGGCGAGCCACTTATTGAGAAGGATGCAAGAGCCCTTATATTTGA
>CAMVJI010000290.1 GCA_947167765.1 uncultured Butyrivibrio sp.
GCTGATTACCACGCAGCTATCTGGTTTGAGAAGTATAACCACGAGTGCTGCATCAGAGTATCTGGTAAGACAGAGATGAGCCAGGAAAAGAAGGAAGGACTTCTTGGAGTTGCTTCTCAGAAAGAGAACACTCTTGTTAAGGGCTTCATGGGCAAGGTAGGAGATATCATTGAAAATGGTCTTCTCAATTACAGTAATGTCATGAAACTTCAGCAGGAGTATGGCGGCGGATTTGTCAATTATGGTACAATGGGTATGTACAACGGAGTAGAGGGAATGGCTGATTCAGGAATCATGTGGTCCCTTTACGAGTACAGGGATGCTCTTAAAGAGAACATCGACGCTGGCGAAGAAGTTAAGGAGGCTTGGGATGAGCTTGAAAAGTCCATCGTGGCAAGTCTTGCCAAGGACGTTTTGGTTGGTGTTAAGGGCAACAGGATCGACATGACAATCGTATGTGATATCAAATAATAAATGAAAGAGGTGGATTAAATGACAATCAACAAAACTGCTAATGGAAACGAACTTACAATCGCTCTTGAGGGAAGACTTGATACTACAACTGCTCCACAGCTTGATGATGAGCTTAAGACAGCCCTGGATGGTATTGCTAAGCTTGAGTTCAATTTTGAAAAGCTTGAGTACATCTCATCTGCAGGTCTTCGTGTTCTTCTTTCAGCACAGAAGGTTATGAACAAGCAGGGCAGCATGGTCATCAAGAATGTTAACGAAGAGATCCAGGAGATCTTCGAGGTAACAGGTTTTGTAGATATCCTTACAATCGAGTAATGTTCTAAACAATATATAAGCCGCATCGGTAGCGCCGATGCGGTTTTTTTGCTGTAACGGTTTCATCCCCGCCCTTTGAATTATAACGTCCGCCGAAAATCACTCAAGCGGCTTTCACGGCATATCCTCGCAGATACTAAGTGTATTCAACAAATCAAGCTATTCCACCGGTCGTATCTGCTGCGGTATTCCATGATCCACTTGACTGATTTTCGGCGGACGTTTTTGGGTAATCAAGCGGGGGATGAAAGGGAGGATGTCAACGGGGATTGTTCTTTTTGACTCCACATAAGATTGGATGCAATATGTTTGCTATCGCGGCTTTTGTGCTAAAAATGGTTATTTTTCAAAATGGGGTACCATTGTTTTTACATTATATCGATAAGGTCCGTGTGCATTATTGATACCGCGGGCACTTAATGCAATATAACCGCTCGTATACTGCATTTGTTGCTGTTTCATTTGGTACCCCATTTGCACAAATAGCCATATATGGCCAAAAACCCGTCTAACAAAAAGCAGATGGTCGTGCTACATCCGTGGCCGCTTGATCATCAAAAAAGTCTGGAGGGATGAATCTCAATAGCACCGTGGAATACCGCAGTTGGTGCGTCAGTCCCGAAAGCTGGGGTTTTACTAGAACGCGCCAACGAGGATATGCCGCGAAAGGCTATTGATATTCATCCCTTCAGACTTACAATTCAAGAAGCGGCTATGGATTAGCAGTACTTTGTCTACAGGCCTCTGTATCTTTTTGCCAGATATCTCGACAGGACCACAAGTCCTACAGTCTCTGTTATGTGGTAGATGATGGAGGTCCATACAATACCGATCTCCCTGCCCATCAGATATACTGTCTGCATCTGTAATACTCCAAAGGCTATAAGGAACAGTAAAAGGATCACCACTGTGGCTATCTTAAGGTATCTGTCACTAAGGAAAATTCCTGTCATTACAACACCAAGTAAGATCGCTGATAAGATCTCCAGATATTTAAAACCGTGGGTCATATTGTAGAGCATTACAAAGGTTCCATCGCTCATTCCAGTTCCTGAGGAGAGAGCATCAATTAGCATTCCGATAAAGCGGCGGTACATGATGGAAGTGAAGTCGTAGATAAGCTCAGCTCCAATGAAGATAACTGCCCACAGCTGCAGTAGTCTGTTTACTGATGATACAGACAGGGAAGCTAACTTGTTCTTTCCAAAGTATTCCTTTTGCAGTTCTCCCATGCCCTGCTGGTCTTCCTTGGGAACCAGTTTCATGTAGTGGTTTAAAACCTTCCAGGATTTGTAGAAAAGAAACAGTATAACCACTATCTGGATCATTGAGCTTGCCATCTGTGCCCGCCAGAGCCATATATCAAGCATGTCTGGGGTGGAGAGGTCGCTTCTTTCAAGGAGTGCTCGCAGTATCCCTTCACAGAGGGCAGCTACGATCTTGACTACAGCAACGCTGAGTATTGTGTTTGAAAGGATGTGTTTTTTAATATTTATATACAAATCTTTTGCCTCTTCGCATGTGGAATCGTATAAATCTAAAGATAGAATATCATATTATTAAATTTATTTAAATTTTCGCACTTTTCCAACATTAGTGCAAAAAAGAATGGTAATGTGGATTAGGACTGAAATTTAATTGCAGTTTTTCTTTGAGAGGGGGAATTAAAAATGAAAAACATCTTTCTTAAAGTATGCGCAGCGCTTCTTGCTGGATGTATCGTGCTTTCCAGCATAACTGCAGTGCAGATTGGAAAGGTATATGCTGAAGAAAATCAGGATGTAGAAGATAACTATGAAGAAAACTATGAAGAAAACTATGAAGAAAACGTTACTCCAGAGGTTATCCTGCAGCCAGAACCTGAACCAGCCCCAGAACCACCAGCATATGAGCCAGATCCTTTTGACTACAATCTCATATGCTATACACCAAGCATAAGCTTTGGAACAGTATATGCAGGAGATACAGTACCTGCCAAGCAGTTTTCTATAGTAAATGTGGGACAGACTTCTTTCCCGCTTACCTGGGAGGAAGTTGATCCAAATACTGCTTTTGATATTGGATATATAAGTCCTGATCTTAATATGGA
>CAMVJI010000291.1 GCA_947167765.1 uncultured Butyrivibrio sp.
TTTTTCATTCGTCCAGACAGGACATATATTTCTTATATTGATTTCAGATCCCTTGGAATTTTGTGGGGACTTATGGTAATAATCCAGGGACTTAAGGAAAATTCGGTGTTTGAGAGAATTGCCATAGCTCTTTTATCTAAGGTCAAAAATGGGTTTGAACTTGCAGTAGTCTTGGTGTTCATGTGCTTTATAGGCAGTATGCTCATCACCAATGATGTGGCACTTATAACATTTGTCCCACTGGCTATCATGATCCTTAGTAGCTGCAAGAGAGAGGATCTGATGATTCCTGTAGTTGTACTTCAGACCATTGCAGCGAACCTTGGAAGTATGCTTACACCCATTGGCAATCCCCAGAATCTGTATCTATACGGGCTTACAGGAATGAAGCTTTCATCCTTCATACTGACAATGCTTCCTTACAGCCTGATTTCTGCAGTTTTGCTCTTTGCCTGCCTCTTTACATTGCCAGGAAGAAAAGAGAAGCTTTCAAACACAAAAGAAAACTCCATTACCAGCAGATTTGGAAGCAAAATACAGATTATTATCTACGCAGTGCTTTTTGCAGTAGCTCTTTTAACTGTGGTAAGAGTGATCCCCTGGTATGTGTTTGCTATCATAGTTCTTGTTGTAGTTGGAGGTATGGACTTTAAAATCCTCTTAAGAGCTGATTACATCCTGCTCCTTACTTTCATTGGTTTTTTCATATTTACTGGAAATATGGGCAGGATAGACTACATAAGTGATTTCCTTGGAACAGTCCTGACAAACAGAGAATTCGCTATAGGAGTGATCCTTAGCCAATTTATCAGTAATGTTCCAGCAACACTGATGCTTTCAGGCTTTACCAGCAATTACACATCTCTTCTTGTGGGAGTTAACGTTGGAGGTCTTGGTACACTTATCGCATCAATGGCAAGCCTTATTTCTTTTAAGGCCTACACCAAGGAATTTCCTGATAATACAGGCAAATACTTTGGAATGTTCACACTGGCAAATATATTGTTCCTTATAGTACTTGTAGGATTTAAGTTCGCAATATCATTGTTTTAATGGTATTGCGACATTTTTATTTACAAGATAAAATTAATTGTATAAGTAGCGTAGGTATTGTCTCATATTTAAAGGGATAATAAATGGAGTATAAGGTAGCCATCGTAGATGATGATGTATCTATCATAACGCTTGTCAGGGGCATCCTTGGAAAAGAAGGCATATCTGTTGCGCCCTTGACCTCTGGCAAGGCACTTCTTGACTATATCAGGGTACAGACTCCTGATATACTTCTTTTGGATGTCATGATGCCGGATATGGACGGAATTGAGACCTACAAGGCACTCAGAGATCTTGAAAGAGAGCTTGGAAAAGAGGAGATCCCTGTCATTTTCCTTACTGGTAATGAGAACGGAGATATTGAAGAAAAGGCCCTTGAGCTGGGAGCCAAGGACTTTATCAGAAAACCTTTTGTGCCAAAGATCCTTGCCCTTAGAGTTACTCACTGCATTGAACTTAACAGGCTACAAAAAGACCTTGCAAGTGAAGTTGAGAAAAAGAGCAGACAAAATGAGGAACTGTTTCTTGGTATCGTTAAGAGCCTTGCAGCTGCCATTGACGCCAAAGATACCTATACCAACGGTCATTCAGTGAGAGTTGCAGATTATTCTGCTGAGATTGCAAGGCGTGCCGGATACGATGTATCCGCTCTTCAGAGGATATATATCACTGGCCTTTTGCACGATGTTGGAAAGATTGGAATTCCTGATGCCATCATCAATAAAAATGGCAAGCTTAACGATAAGGAATATGCCATAATAAAAACCCACCCTGAGAAGGGAGCAGCAATTCTTTCTAATATCCAGGATATGCCAGAGCTCTCAATTGGAGCCAGATGGCACCATGAGAGATTTGATGGCAAGGGCTATCCTGAGGGACTCATGGGAGAGAATATCCCGGAAATGGCAAGGATTATCGCAATAGCAGATGCCTATGACGCTATGACCAGCAACAGAAGCTACAGAAGGAGCCTTCCTCAGGAAGTTGTAAGAGCTGAGATAGAAAAGGGGAAAGGCACACAATTTGATCCCATATTTGCTGATATCATGCTGCAGATGATAGATGAGGATACTAACTACAACATGAGGGATAAGGGCTTATGAAGCTGATAGATACTTTTCCCACCAATACCATAAAGGGTCTTGCTTACCGTGTTGGCAGAGTGTTTCCCTTTGGAGCGAGCCTCTGCGAAGACGGAGCAGTTAATTTCAGTATCTTTTCAAAAGAGGCAACCAGCTGCACTCTTGTTTTGTATCATCATGGGCAGGAGAAGCCCTTTGTAGAAATCCCATTTCCTGACGAGTTCAGGATTGGAAATGTATATACCATGCTGATCTATGGGATCGATATTGAGACCACAGAGTATGGCTATCGTTTTGATGGGCCATATAACCCAGCCAAGGGACAGCTTTTTGATAAGTCAAAAGTTCTTTTGGACCCATATGCCAAGTCTGTATCTGGCAGATCCATCTGGGGCACCAAGCCAAATCCAAAAACACAGTTTAAATATCGAGGACAGATCATAAGGCAGGACTATCTCTGGGAGGGTGACAAGCCCCTTGAGAGAAGGCAGTGCGACCTTGTAATCTACGAGATGCATGTAAGGAGCTTTACTCAGCACAGTAGCAGCGGGGTTAAAAGAAATGGAACCTTCGCTGGAATTGTCGAAAAGCTCCCATATCTTAAGGAACTTGGTGTAAACTGCATAGAGCTTATGCCAATCTTTGAGTTTGATGAGTTTGAAAACAGCAGAGTGGTAGATGGAAAAAGGCTCTACAACTACTGGGG
>CAMVJI010000292.1 GCA_947167765.1 uncultured Butyrivibrio sp.
AGAGCTGATGAAATGGCAGGCAGGTACTGCCTCATGAACATTTGCTTTGTGAATGATGATATCTTGTGTATTTTCATATCTGCTTTCCTGTGTACATATCTATCATTGAATGTGGATGCATATATTGCTTGGCAGTTCTAAGTCCCTCTATTCCAAGGTCCTCTTCCCAATTAAAGAACTCAACCTCTTCTGGCTGCATTCTGGAAAATTCCTGTCTCATGTAATACTGAAGTCCATGAAGGTAGCAATCGGTTTTCTGGGTGCAGCAATCCACTGTATTGTCATTTAATCTATATCCCAGAACTGCCGCACAGGGCGCATCGTCCATGTAAAGAACTATCCCCGAAATATTGAGGGCATCGTACTCCGTAAGGATTATCTCATTTGCACATTTATCAAGTACATCAGTGTGATTTTCCTTGCTCCTTGCCCAGGCTGTCGAGATCTGTCTCACATCATCAATTATATCGGCCGAAAGGTACTTGGTCTCCATATCGTGGTCACGGATCAGCTGGCGAACGTAATCTCTTTTCCTTGAAAAGCTGCCACCAGGAAGGTTCTCAATGGTATTCCTGTCGTAGATATACTCGCTGTCATCAGGGGCCGGATCAGCCTTAAACTTACCTGGAAAATACTGCTGTAAAAAGAATGTATCCCACTTTGTCATGTATCTGAATCTAAGATCGCCCTTTGAGAGCATCTCTTCAATAAAGGCACACTTCTCAGCATCGTTCCCAACAGGAAACAGCCAGGTGTTATCGCCATCATCCTCCATCTTGGCAGTATACATACCAGAGGTCTGATGCAGCGACATGGACAAGTCTTGAGCCCAGATATACATAGTTTTGAAGGCGTGGGCGCTGTCTCCATATCCATATGTATCATAGAGCTGCGTAATGGCATCTTCTTGATCAAGTTCTATTGAACGTATTGCAATATCAAGCATAATTTAAATACATCTGACTTTTGGTGCAGATATATATCCTCCTTTTACAGAAAAGATATTTGGGCTGCTTACATCTTTAGGAACACCTGGCTTTGCCACAGCTCCAATGAGCTCGTATTCCTGACCTGTTGTTGTATCTATGTAATAGCACTCGTAGCTGTAAAAAGCCCTGAGTATCAGATCAACCTTGTCGTAAGAATCAGTATCTTTTACGGTGTACTGGTCCTTTTCAGGCATCTCCCAGTACTCCGCAATAGAGTCATCCTGAGGAACTGCACTATCCCAGAGATTGTCGAAGTCAGAAACAAGCTTTTTCACCATAGGCGGAATAAGTGCATTCTGGCGCTCAGTAAGGGTTAGAAGATCATCATCCGCATAAACAGGTATCTTTTCCCTAAGGATGATTTCTCCCTCGTCGAGTCCCTTTGTCATGCGATGCATGGTGATACCGCTCTCTGTAAGGCCCTTTAAGATCGTCAGAGGCATTGGCCATGCGCCTCTTCCGACAGGAAGATAGGCTGGGTGAGTGTTTACAATGCGAAGCTCATCTATTACTGGGATCACGTAGTAATATCCGCCAACCAGCACAAAATCGCACCCCTCTGCCACCAGCTCGTAGAGATCGTCCTTGGTTATGCGATCAATCTGCAGCGGAATATCATGCTCTTTTGCAAAGGCCACAGTCTTCGTGTTGAACTCTGTTATGTTGTCGGTTTTACATGTGAAAACCTTCATGATTTCACAGCCGCAAGTATATAGACTTGTCAGCACAGGATGCAGGATATCAATTGATACGCAAGCCACTTTCATATAATTTCACCCATTAATGTATTCATATAACGTCTATTATATTTTCTCATATTAATGGGATTTGGCTGATTAAATTTATATTAAAAATCTTGAAAAATCTGAAAATTTAAACTTTTTTAATTCCTATAATGAACGCAGTGCTGTAAACCGATATATATAATACAGCTAAGGAAAGCATGGATCTTCAAGGATGAGTAAACTTTCATCTGGGTGAAGGTCCTTTTTTTGCCCCAAAAACTGTATCCTGTGCAGCAGTTTTTTCGCAGAAACGGACCCAAACCAGCATTAAGGAGGTACCATGAAAATTGCACAAAGTAACGTAAACCTGGTCTCAGGTCACCATTACCAGGAGGAAAGAAGTGTGACCATGAAGACCGAAACCATGACAAGGAGTGCATTTCTTGAGAGTTTAAAGAGCCAGGAAAAGAAAATGGATCAGCTTGAACTTTCAGATGCATCGTCGGAGGAGACGGCCATAGGCAGTGGCAGCTACATGTCACTTAAGCCCTCAAAATCAGAATATCTGTCACCTCAGACTTCCAGCCTGGAGGATCAGATCATGGAGCTTAGAAACATGCTCCTTGAAAGGATCTTAAGTCTTCTTCAGATCTTTGGAGGAGATGGCCAGAGCAGAGGATATGCAAAAACCTTGTCAAACACTGCAGGTATGCTAACTGAAAACATGCTTGTAAAAAAGACCACTATTGATGTTACTCACATCGAGACAGAGGAGACAACTTTTAGTGGCACAGGCACCGCTCTTACAGAGGACGGAAGAGTCATTGATTTTGGAGTTAACTTCTCCATGTCCAGAAGGCTCTGCCAGTACGCTGGAATTGATGTAGCCAGCGCAGTAAGCCTTATTGATCCTCTCGTTATCAATGTAGGCAGCGGCGTAACAAATATCAGTGATCAGAATTTCTATTTTGATCTTGATGCTGACGGGCAGGAAGAGAAAATTTCAAATCTGGGAGAGGGCTCAGGGTTCCTTACACTTGATAAAAACAGTGATGGGAAGATCAATGATGGCTCGGAACTTTTTGGAACAAAGTCGGGGGACGGTTTTAAAGATCTT
>CAMVJI010000293.1 GCA_947167765.1 uncultured Butyrivibrio sp.
CTGCTCTTCCTCTTGCAAAGGTCTCGATCTTGGTTGCTGAAGGAAGCTTTAAGAGCCTGCCTGCCTCGGTGGCTGCTGCCTCCTCAGGATTTATTACCATTGAAAGACCAAGTTCCTCTTTGATGAAGTTGATCTCTTTTTTGTAAATAGGATTACGAACTCTGGCGATAGTGTGACAGTTACCAGCTTTTTTCGCAATAAGACAGCAAAGAAGGTTAAGCTCATCAGAATCTGTTACAGCTATCATAAGGTCTGCCTTGTCGATACCTGCATCCTTCATGATAGAATAGCTGGCGCCGTTTCCGACGATTCCCATAACATCCAGATTGTTTACAGCAGACTGGACAACACTACTTTGTTCCTCAATTACAGTAATGTTATGTCCCTCTTTGCTAAGCTGCTCTGTAAGAGTAAGTCCTACATTACCGCAGCCTACAACTATGATACGCATATATATCCTCCAAAATGGTTATTCTTCTAGTTCAGATGCTTCCCTTTCGTAGTCAAGGGCCTGTTCCTCATTGCCAAGCTTCCTGTAGCACTTTGCAAGGGCAAGCCTCGGGAAAGATCCGCTCTTTTTAGCATCAATGATACTGCTGCACTCATAAGCAGCATTATAGTACCAAACAATGGCCTCGTCCATGTCATCCTTGCCAAAGTAGTAATCGCCAAGCTCATAGCACATCTCACTGGACATCTCTGAGATGGCGTCCTTTAGAGCATACTTTAAGAGGCTGTGGGGATCATTTTGAAGCACCGCAATGTGGGCCAAAACGCAGGATGCCTCCTTGATCTCATCAAGGTCCCTTAATGTATCAAGTGTTGATCCTTCAAAAAACTCTTTTGCCTTAAGAAAATCCTCATCGCTTCCTGCCATGAACAGCTCCCTGGCATACATGCTGTGGAGCCTTTTGGAAAGCCTTCTTCCGTTGTTTATCGCTTTCCTGAAGGACTCAAGATCCCTGCCTGCATGGTTTTCCTTTGGTCTGTGGATTATCTCTATATCGCTGTTTACAACGACAGGTTCAAGCACAACCTGCTCATGGATCGGGTCCTCCCAGGTAAAGGGACGAACTCTCCTAAAGAGCTTTGGACGAAGCTCTCTGTCGAAGTTGTAGACAGTCCTGTACTCAAGCTGGTTGCAGTAATACATCTGAACTATATCGATCCCCAGCTCCTCCAGATCTTTTTCCTTAAGATCATGAAATCTCTTCTGGTTATCAGGATCCAGCTCCTCATCTGCATCAGCGGAATATATGTAATCACAGCTTGCTTTGGAAAAAGAGAAGTTCCTGGCATCAGAGAAATCACCGGTCCAGGTAAAATCAAAGACCTTAGCGCCATAGGATGCTGCAATATCCTTGGTCTTGTCTGTGGAACCTGTATCCACAATGATCATCTCGTCCACAATGTCTTTTAAACTATCAAGACACTTAGGGAGATTTTCCTCTTCATTTTTAACGATCATGCAAAGACTTATGGTAACCATATTTTCCTCCTGCTGGTCAGACATATCAAAATACTGTCTGAACGTTTACTATACTGCCGTCCTTAACATTAAAGCTCCATATCTGATGATCTATAAGGCGGTGCTCAGTAAGGAAGTATGTATCCCCCACCTTGGAAATGTTGTAAGGTGTTCCTCCGCCTATAAAATATTCTGAATAAATGTCCTCGTACTCACCCTCTGAAAGGTCTTCAAGGCTATTTGCACGAATCAGAGTGGCGTAGTCCTGATTGCCTGTGATGTCTGTGGAAATGGTGATATAATACATGTCCTCTATCCTGGTCATCTGCACCATTCCTGCAATCTCATCAGGCACTGGATAGCTCTTTTTCACCTTAAAGCTGTCAAGGTCGCAAACCAGTATCTGAGGGGCCTGTCCACTAGCTGAAAGGCCTGATACAAAATAGATATCCCCGTCGATTATGGTAAAAGACCTGACGTAGGTATCAGAAAGCCTGTCAACCTTCCTTACATCTGTAAGGTAAAGCCTTGTTGAGTCCTCAGGACGCCTGAAGCAGTACATCTCCCCCGACTCAGAGCTCCACACATAAAAGGTCTTCGTGACTTCATCATAAACCGAGAAGTGCGGGCGATTTCCGATATCATTAAACACCTGTGTGTTTAGATATTTATCGGCCCACTTTTCATAAACCAGAACCCTGTTGTTTTCAGTATCGTCAACCAAAAACACCGTTCCGTCACTGGCAAGAGTGTGGGGCTGGATCACCTCATCGCACATAATATTCCAGGCCTGGATAGGAGTATCAAGGCTGTCCGAATAGATGACCTTATTGTGATAACAGTCCACAATAAACCAGGTGTCATTAACTCTCGTTATGTAGGTCGGAACACTAAGAGACAGATCAAGGCTCATAAGAAGCTCTTTTTCTTCACCTGCCTTGTCCATGTCAAGACCAGCTTCTGTCAGCTCCGACATTTTTATATATTCTTTTCCGTCATAGGGCGCACTGCTTACATTCTCATCATTACCGCATCCTATGACAGCAAGGGCAAGAAGCACACACAGCGCTTCTGCGATCATTCTTTTTGCTAGCATCTAAAACCTCAAAATACCATAAAAGGCCCATCTTGTCAGACCACAACAACCTTGTTGCGTCCGCTGTTCTTGGCCTTGTAAAGTGCTGCATCCACGTTCTGGATAGTCTTGGAGTAGTCGCCATTGTAATGGGATACACCAACAGAAATAGTAAATGGAACCGGAGTGTCATGAGAATTCTCAATGCTCTGCCTTAACTGCTCCATGCGGGCGCAGGCGTTATTGACATCACAGTTCTTGAAAATGATGA
>CAMVJI010000294.1 GCA_947167765.1 uncultured Butyrivibrio sp.
AGGGTTAAATGTACTGTGGTTCCTTCTGGTCCCTTTATGAGAGATACCACTTCATCAAGCTTAAGGCCCTGGGTTGACTCCTTATCTACCTCGTAGATAATATCATCAGTCATAAGCTCTGCTCTTTCAGCAGGAGTTCCAGGCATTACGCCTGAGATCCTTGGAAGATTCATATCCTCATCAAGGCTTACATAAGCACCAATACCGTAGTAGATACCAGCAGTATCAGTCATGAGATCATTTAACTCTTCCTCTGTGTAATAAACTGAATAAGGATCGCCAAGGGAATCCATAAGACCTTTATACATTCCAACGGCTTCTTCCTCTTTGTCCACATCAGATTTGTAGTAATAAGTATCTATTACATCTTCCAGAGCTTCTATCTTGCCCAGTGTCTCATCGTTTAACAGCTCACCACTATCTGCGGCAGAGCCAGCTCCAATACCAAAGGGCAATCCAAATCCATACATGAATCCCCAGAACACGTAGATACCAGCCAGGATGAAAAGAGATACCATACACCCAACCAGTATTCCACTGACAAAGCGCTTTCGTAGCCTACTCTTCTGAGCTTTAGGATCCTGCTCCTTAGCCATGAACTGCTGAGGCTCCTGCTGTGGAACCATTTCCATATTGTTACCTAAATTACTATCCATAACTTACTCCTGCCCATATCTTACTTAAGATAATTCCATGGGCTTACATAATTACCATTTAATCTGACTCCAAAGTGAAGATGGGGTCCTGTGGATCTTCCAGTAGAACCAACTGCTCCAATTTTGGTGCCTGATGTAACATCCTGTCCCTTAGATACATACAAGGCAGAACAGTGCATATAGATCGTATATAATCCGCCGCCATGGTTGATCATGATATAGTTGCCCATGGTGGAGTTATAATCTGCTGCTACCACTGTGCCATTATAAGCACAAAGGATCGAAGAACCTGAAGGTGCTGCAAGGTCAATACCATTGTGCATCTTCTCAACACCAAGGGTTGGATGTACTCTCATTCCATAATTATCAGAAATCCTGGTGTAGTTTGGACATGGCCAGGTGAACATACCTCCATCGTAGGTATATCTGCTATAGAGAGCCGCCTTATCAGCAGCAACCTCTTTTTCAAGGGCTGCAATAGCCGCATTCTCAGCCTTGATCTCATCCTCGTAAGCCTTGATAGCTGCTTCTTTGCTGGATATATCCGACTTAACAGCTGACAGTTCGCCGTTCTTGGTATCAATAAGCGCCTGAAGATTGCCCTCTTCTTCCTCTTTAGCTGCCTTGGCTGCATCCAGAGTCTCTTTTTCCTCTTCCAGAGCCTCTTTTGTAAGCCTTATAAGCTCCGTGGTCTCGATGTACTCGTTAAGCTTGAGCCTGTCATAGGAAGAGAGCATCTCGATATACTCTGCCTTGTTCAGCATGTCAGCAAAGCTTCCAGATTCAAGGAGCATCTCAAAATAAAGCGTATCGCCACGTTCATACATAAACTTGATACGCTTTTTCATAGCCTCATACTGAGCCTGCTGAATGGCTTCTGCCTCTTCAAGCTCAGCTGTAGTGGTTTCTATCTGCTGTTCTTTTTCTGAAATCTCATCTGCAAGAGCATCGATCCTTGCCTGAATGTCAGAAAGCTGTCCATCAAGCTGTGTGATATAGTTGTTCAGATCAGTCTTACTGGCCTCGAGCTGCTTTTTTACCTTCTCAAGGTCAGTCTTGGCATTTTTGAGAGAGTCTCTCTCTTTTTTTGCCTCACTTATTTGATTCTCCTTGGCCTTGATGGACTCTTCAGTGACCGCGGCGCTGCTGGTGATCTTCAGGCTGCAGGTAGATACAAGCGCCACAAGAATGCACATAAAGACGCATATTAATCTTTTTTTACAACTCTTATACATGCAGGTGCTTCCTTACTGTAATGAAACTTCCAAGGAAACCGATACCAATACCTATCAAAAGAGATATTGGAATAAGCTTGTTGTAGATCGTCTCAACAGGCAGGAAATTCAAAAGTGAACTCAGCATTGTAAATCTGGAAGCCACGTAAGTGATCACATGTGTGTAAACAAAGTAGATGATCACCAGCGGAATGAGAGATCCGATAAGTCCTATGAGAATTCCCTCTACTACGAATGGTGCTCTTACGAAAAAGTCCGTGGCACCAATATATTTCATGATATTGATCTCGTCCTTACGAACAGAGATACCCATTGTAACTGTGTTGCTGATAAGGAACACAGATACTAAAAGAAGCAGGATGATGATACCACCTGAAACATAAGCAATAAGAAGGTTAAGTCCGCTAAGAGTTGTAGCTGTTACCTCTGACCTGTTTACCTCTCTTACCACGCTGATGGATTCAATGTAGGTTACAAGTGCCTGCTGCATTGAGACATCATTTAAATAGATCTGAAGGTTGGCTGACTCTGCAAGAGGGTTCTCTGTAAAACCATCTGCATACTCTCCAAGGTATTCCTCCTTGAATCCTTCCCACGCTTCATCAGCTGAAACATAGGTGATCTCCCTGACTTCAGGTCTCTTTTCAAGGTCACTCTTTACTACAAGGATCTCGTCCTCGCTGGTGCCCTCGTTAAAGAATACTGTTACAGACACGCCTTCCTCAGCGGTCTTAACTACATTCTGGAAATTGGCTATTATTGCATAGAACAGCCCAAAGAGAAACAGACATGCTGTGATGGTGGCTATTGATGCCAGTGTATACCACTTGTTTCTGCCAAGATTCTTAAAACCCTGTCCTATGGTGTAAAAGAAACTACTACTCCTCATCGATGTACATACCCTCTTCCTCGTCCTCTATG
>CAMVJI010000295.1 GCA_947167765.1 uncultured Butyrivibrio sp.
GGCCACTACGAGATAGATTTTGAGGATTTTGAAAACAAGATAGTATCTGAAAATGTAAAGCTGTATCTTCTTTGCAGCCCCCACAATCCTGTGGGAAGGGTCTGGACAAGGGAGGAGCTTACAAGGCTTGCAGAGATCTGTAAGCGCCACGGCGTCTATGTTTTTGCAGATGAGATACACTCTGATTTCATCTACAGCTCTTTTGCCCATACCTCGTACATGACATTGGGAAAAGAGTTTAGGGACAGGCTCGTACTTGGAACCTCACCCAGCAAAACCTTCAACATGGCGGGGCTTCAGGTTGCTAACATCATCATTCCTGATAAAGAAGTCAGGAAGAAATTCAGGTACGAGAACATGATCACGGGCTACAGCCAGTGCAATGCAATTGGCCTTGAAGCCACGAAGTCAGTGTACACCAAGGGCGATCAGTGGGTTGATGAGCTTATCCTGTACCTGGAAGGTAACCTTGAGTATGTAAGACAATTCCTGAAAGAGAAGCTTCCAAAGATAAAGCTTGTGGAGCCTGAAGGAACATATCTTATCTGGCTGGATTTTTCAGAAGTTGTAAAAAACAGCAAAGAGCTTGAGGAACTTATCGTTGACAAGGCTCATCTGTGGCTTGATGCAGGGGCTATTTTTGGTGAAGAGACAGCTCTTTTCCAAAGGATCAATATCGCAGCACCCCGCAGCATAATAGAGAAAGCGATGGAACAATTATATGAAGCATTCAGATGATTACAGCATAGATACAAAGTGTCAGATCCTGGACAGGGACCTGTCTGACAAGTGGGGAGCCATAAGCTATCCAATCTATCAGTCCGCAACCTTCGCCCACAATGGCCTTGGTGGCAGCACAGGCTATGACTACACAAGGATGCAGAACCCCACAAGGCAGCAGCTTGAGTCGGTGGTGGCGAAGCTTGAAAACGGCATCGACGCACTGGCTTATTCCAGCGGAATGGCGGCGGTTGCCAATGTGATGGAGCTGTTTAAACCAGGGGATCACATCATAATTGACGAGGATCTCTACGGCGGTAGCATAAGGCTTTTTGATGCGATAAATAAAAAGAACGGTTTGGAATTTACCGCCATTAACCTTAGCAGTGAGGACGTTCTTGAGCACATAAGACCAAACACCAAGGCAGTTTACCTTGAAACCCCCACAAACCCAATGATGAATGTCACTGACATTGAAAAGCTTGCAGCAGTGGCTCATGGGAAGGGGCTTCTTGTGATAGTGGACAACACCTTTTTATCGCCCTACTTCCAGAACCCGCTTGATCTGGGGGCTGACATCGTGATTCACTCTGGAACCAAGTTCCTGGGAGGACACCACGACACCATCGGAGGGTTCGTTGTTGTCAAGGATGAAAAGATAGATGAAAGGCTCCGTCTTATCTACAAGACCATTGGTGCGGGTCTGGCTCCCTTTGACAGCTGGCTCATACTTCGCGGGATCAGGACTCTTTCCGTAAGAATGGACAGAGCCCAGGAGAACGCCATTAAACTGGCTGAGTACCTGAAGAAAAACAGGCATGTCACAAGGGTCATCTATCCCGGACTTCCTGAGCACCCCGGGTACGAGATCATGAAAAAGCAGGCGAGAGGCTTCGGGGCAATGCTGACCTTTGAGGTGGACGACAGCTCTTTTGCAAAAGAGATACTGAACAATGTTGAGCTGATCTACTTCGCAGAGAGTCTTGGCGGAACTGAGACTCTGATCACCTACCCCATTACCCAGACCCACGCTGAGGTTCCCAAGGCACTTCTTGAAAAGAATGGCATCACTGACAGGATCCTTCGCCTCTCAGTGGGAATTGAGGGGATTGAGGATTTGATCGCTGAGTTTGACAGAGTTTTTGAGAAGGCGGAAAAAGCTGTGTCAGGAAACTAATTTAATATAGCGCGTTAAAGTGTCATATGCTATCATACTCTTAAGTTTTTTTGGGGAGGCGATAACATGACCATACTGCAGCTTAAATACGTTATAGCTATAGATGAGGAATGCTCCATGAGGAAGGCAGCCGACAGGCTCTACGTGTCACAGCCGGGGCTTTCAAGTGCGGTCCGTGATCTTGAAAAAGAGATCGGTATCCAGATATTTGAAAGGGTCCACAACGGCGTTGTGACAACTTCTGCTGGGGCATCTTTTATTGCTTATGCCCGCCATGCGGTGGAGCAGTTTGAAATGCTTGAAGACAGATATATCGGAGGCGACAGTCACAAGCACACTTTCGCGGTATCCATGCAGCATTACACCATCGCAGTTAATGCTTTTATTGATACAGTAAAAGAGTACGATCTTGAGTCTTATCAGTTCTCAATCCGTGAGACCCAGACCAGTGAAGTTATCGATGATATTAAGAACTTAAAGAGCGAAGTTGGAGTTATTGCTCTTAGTGATTTTAATAAGAACACATTCAAAAAGATCTTTGCGGATGCATCTCTTGAGTTCCATGAGCTTTTTACCAGGGACACATATGTGTACCTCAGTAAAAACCACCCCCTGGCAAACAAGGAAGAGTTGTCCTTGGAGGAACTTCAGGACTACCCCTGCATGGTTTTTGACCAGGGAGACAACACCTCTTTCTACTATAGAGAAGAGGCCCTTGCTACCTACGACTACAAGAAGGTCATCTCCACCAACGAAAGAGCAACATCCATCGAGCTGATGCTGGGCCTTGATGGCTACGCTGTAGGAGCCGCTATGCTTGGCGAGGGCAAGACCTCATCGGAGATCAAGGCCATCAAGCTTAAAGAGGACGAGACCCTGACCTTTGGCTACATCACCAGAAAAGGCCAGCAGCT
>CAMVJI010000296.1 GCA_947167765.1 uncultured Butyrivibrio sp.
TTTCCCTTACATATGTGATGCCACCTTCCCTTGAAGCTATCTCAAGTTTTTCAAAAAACACCGCCAAGGCCATGGCTCCAACCATTTTCGAATTACTCTTAAGGGCATGGACTGTGATACTGTAGTTGTCCATGTCACCCTTTTCATAAAGCTCAGATATCTTCCTGCTGTTATCTTCAAATCCGTTAAAATAGCGCTTTAGGGCAGAGATGTACTTTTCTTTGTCCCCCGTAAACTCTATTCCAGTCCTTGTATCTATGCCCTTTGCATCGAGAAAAGAAATATCCATATCCGCAGAAACCTCCTATCCTAAAACGTCGATTATCTTAGCTACAAGTTCAGATTTCTTCGAAGGTTTAACAATGTATCCCTGGGGCTTAAGGTCCACTAAGGTTTTTATGACAACATCTTTTTCCGTGACACCAGTAAGAAATATCACTGGAATGTATGCATACAGCGGATCCTCTTTTAGCTTTTTAAACACCTCAGGTCCGTCCATCTCAGGCATCATATAATCAAGAAGGATAAGGTCCACCCTCTTTTTGGCCAGAAGCTTGAATGCATCCTTACCAGATCCCACAAGGGTAACATCATAGAACTCCTTTAAATGCTCTTTTATCTGCATAAGCTGCTGCGAGGAATCATCAACCGCAAGGATATGCTTCCTCGTGATCCTGTCAGGATTGGGATTTACATACTCGGACAACAAAGCGTCATCGTCTTCGCCATCGAGATATTTCTTTTCCACCTCTTCAAGCTTGTCGTAGAGCATGTAAAGAGATACTGGCCTTGATAAAAAGAACATCTTCTCAAGTCCGGTATATTTGATAAATACGCTCTTGTCTTCGATGTTGGCCACCACAATAAGAGTAATAGCCCCGAGTTTTGCGCATTCTTTTAAGATGTCATAGGTCTTTACTGAGTCCCTGGTCTCATCTCCAAGACATATGATTATTACCCTTGGTCTTTCATTGGGCACGGTTTCAAAAAGCTCATCCTGCTTGGCCGGACACTTTATAACGTAGTAATCCTTATCCTCTGCAAGATGATTACAGATGTCTCCTGCAATTCTTTTGTTTTTTCCAGTTACCAGGATCTTAAGCTTTTTCATAGATTCACCCTTTTAAAACCTGCATGGTCCAACCACCGTCAACTGCCAAAAGTCCCACTCCGGCCCCATCTGGAACCTCTCCATCTGACTGGTAAGTTGCAACAAGCTCAGCACCATCATCAAATTTGACCTGGTACTGGCTACCTCCAAGATGCATTACCACTATTCCGATGGCATCATAATTGATATCTGTCATAACTTCGTTCTCCCTTTTGCGGATAGTCCGCTTATTCCTGCTCTCCTTTTAAGAGTCCAAGCTGCCTGTTCATCTGTCTTATCTCTTTTTTCCATACAAAGTACTCAGTTCCCCAGATGATCAGATACACAAAAGAAAATGCCAAAACAACGATAAGTAAGATGTCATGTGAAAACCATCCCAGGATCTCGCTTATGGAGAGCATTGTAAAAAATGTCACTATATAGTGAGTGAAGGTCGCTCTTCCGAGCCCCCAATCTTCAAAGTCATATACTATGGCTCCGCCGTTGCCTACAATGCCCATTATTCCGGAGCCGAACAACTGCATAAGAAGGTACACCTTATCCACAGGCTCGTTGTCGTTTACACTTAGCACATACATAATGGCTCCTATTATCATCCCAAGAGATAATCCCAGGAGCGCCCTAATGATAAACTTAGTTTTTAAATCCATGGCTGCCTCCTTTCATCAGGGCACTCTTCACATCCCTGATACGTCTTCTGGCCACCCACGTGCTTTCGCCGTTCTCCATCTCAACACCGATGGTGCCTGTAGCTGAAAAGTCAAAGCTCTTTACCTTTCGAAGGTTTATGATCTCTGACTGGGAGATACGTACAAACCGATCAGGGTCAAGAACCGCCTCCAGTTCCCTTAAGGTTTTTCTGACCTCGTACACTCTTCCAGAGGTCTGCACCATAACCTTTCTGTTTGAGATATAGAGCCTGAAGATCTGTCCCTGTGGCAGCATTACAACGCTGTCTTTAAAATACGCTGGGACCATTGGGATCTTTTTGTTGGCATAGGCTTCGATTGCTGCAATGACGCCTTCAACGTCGTCATTTCGCTCATTGTTTCTTATGGTGACAGTGAGCTTTTCGCAGGCTTTATCAATAATAAGCTTGATATCCAGTAAGTCTGACATTTTTACCACCTTTACAATTTGTGTATATACAATTGTCACCTAATATCGTAATTAATTGAATACTTCCTGTCTATTCGGTCGTTTTTCGTGTCTATTCGGTCAAAAAAAGTGGTTCTGTTGGGACAAGACAAGGGGACGGTTCTGCTGCTGGCAGTGGTGGACCATGGGGACGAGGTTAGCAAGCCACGGGGACGGTTCTTTTGGCTGGTTTTGAAAATCAAAACCAGCCAAAAGAACCGTCCCCGTGGCTTGCCCGTGTCTTGTCCCCGTGTCTTGTGGCAAAAAAATAGCGGGCATCAAGCCCGCCATTTCAATTCATTTATTCAGCCACAAACGCCAGTGCCTCTTTTTCTGTGATGGCTCTTCCGGCTCCGATGAAACCTTCGCTGTCGGTGATAACTGGTGTCTCATCCTCAAGCTCGCCGTAGCCAACTACGTACTTGCCAATTGTGTAGATCGAGCAGTTCTCCTGGTTGTCGAACTCTGCCTCTTCGATCTTAACTGGCGCGTAGATAGGATTTTCACTATTCTTGCAGACATATGCATAGTACTTATCATTCTGCTCGAAGATAA
>CAMVJI010000297.1 GCA_947167765.1 uncultured Butyrivibrio sp.
CATAACTCACTCTTCTAACGCTTTTTTATACGCAAGATTATATATTTCCTCCGGAAGTCCCGGATGATCCTCTCTTAGTTCATTAGCATAAACCAGCCTGAATCCGTCGTAGGTAAACTTAGGCGTTGTCATGCAGGAAACGAAGGTATATCCATCATCGTCCATATTTTCAGCGGCAAAGATAGCCCCTTTGGGGATCACAACCATCACTCTCTCGTCCTTGTCCAGGTCATTTCCCAAAAGATACTCCACCCTGCCAGTATCAGTTATGACAGTGATGCGCATCCCACAGCCTTCATGGTAGTACCATATCTCGTCGCAGTCAATCTGATGGAAGTGGGAAATCTCCCCGCTTCGCAAAAGAAAATATATGCTCCCGGTAAATGCTCTTCCATGAGCCTGATCCTCCGACGTATAGCACTCTGAAAACCAGCCACCCTCGGGGTGTTTTTGAAGTTCGTACTCCGCAATAAGATCCGCATCTCTGCTCATATCTCTTTTCTCCTCTTGGTGAGTCAATCTGTAACGTCCCCAATGACTCACTCTTGTCACGCAAACATCATGCCAAATAGCGGCGATAACACTATCATTATCACAGAAAACGCAAAGGAATTCACCGACATCAAAGTCGCCCTCTGCTCTGACGGAATCATGGTGTTGAGCAATATGTCCGCCCTGACCTGAACAAAGTTATCCGCAAAGGCGCCGATGAATCCGCCAATTATCATGATGTAACAGTTCCCTGTAAACATTGTTGCGAAGGCCACAGATACTCCGATTGCACTTATGATCCCAATTCTATGAAATCTCTTTTCCGGAATAATTTCAGTGACCTTGGCTCCAAGGGCTGCGCCTATTCCCATGATGAAAAGAGCTGGTCCAAGCCACAATTTGCTAAGCCCCACCGCTAGGAGCTTGGCCTGTAAAAAGAAAAGTATCAGTATATCAACTGCTCCGATCATCGAGTTAAAAATGATGATGAGCCTGGCTTTCCTGTTTCCTTTTATAAAAGTCGCACTGTCTCCAATTATCTTCTTAAATCGCTCTGACACTGAAGTGACATTTTGAAGACTGGTGTGTACTTCTGATAGAGTCAGGGCAATCAGTACAGTTATGGCGCCGATCACAGCATCAACCATGTTAGCTCTTTTGTACCCAAGAAGGAGAGCTACGCCTGCCATCAGGGTTCCGGCGGAGCTAAAGATCTGGTATATCATCAGGTCGTTGGAAGCGAACTTGTCGTACTCACTTTCAAGACCTGCTTCTTTCAGGCTGTCGTAGGCAAGAGCCTCTCTGGTTCCTGAGGATAAATTGTAGCTAAGGGCATTGACTGCGATGGCGATGGCAATGGTGAAAAAGTCCTTTGAAATGATCATCAAAAGAGATGATATTATCACCATGACTCTGCTGGCCACCATGGTCTTACGTCTTCCAAACATGTCTGCAATGACGCCGGATGGGATCTCGCAGGTCATGCTGGTTATATGAAAGATACTTTCTAAAAGTCCGATTTCTACGGTGCTAAAGCCCCTTGCTGCAAGCAGGGCGACCCAGGCTGCTCCTCCAATCGCGCATCCTGAGATTGCATCTATGCTTAGTAATTTTCTTATCTGCCTTCTGGCAGTTTTCTTTTCCATAATAAAAATCTCCTTAATCTTCGATAGTTTTGTGCAAAGAATTAAGGAGATAATGTGTCTTATTTTCTTGTAAATTCACCGATACACGTGTCGGTTTTACCTAAAAAAGAGCGCACTATCCCCGTAAACAGCCATTACATTACCCTTCATAAGATGAATGTTTGTTGTTTTCCAGGTCATTCATGTGCTCCTTTCCGTTTTATTTCTTAGCTAAGTGTAGCATAGTAAAGTCTTACTTTTCAAGCCTCAGTGGAAGTCAGTTCACATTTCTTCCATCTTCTTGGCGTTCATTGTTGAAGTGATGTCCATCTTCTTCATTGGATCATTATGTACCAGGTCATTCTGCAGATTCATGATCTGCTGGCCAAAGTTCTCCTGTGAGTCCTTTTTGGATGACTTGGAAGCCTTTAAAAGACCTGCATATTTAGCGTTCTGCATTACTGCAGCAACTGCATTCTTTATGCCGTTATTTTTGAAATCGGTATCTGCCTGAGCCTTGATCTCCTCTGCAGTCATGGTGCCTGACATGATCTTCTGGATCCTGGAAACAACCACGAACCACAGAGCTCTCTGCGCTTTGTCCTGAGGTATTCCATCAACTTTTCCATTTTGCAGAAGGGACTTGTTGCAAGCACAGGCAATGATAAGCTGTTTGGTTGAAGCTGAGTAATCAAGCTTTTCTTCAAGCAGAGTTTTTACATAAGCTTCTCTTTCATTCATTGCGTCGTCCAGGACTTTTGTCTCTTTTTCTTCTTCAGTCTTCTCAACGAGCTTTACATCTTTTCCGCCATGTTCAATGTATCCGCCCATCATATCTTCGTATACGGACGCCTCGCGAATAAGTCTCAAGGCAGTCTCCATCCTCTTATCACCGACCTTGGTGACATGGCTGGATATTCCGATAACGCTAAGAACACTCTTGTGAGTTTCTCTGTAATGATTGGCAGTTTTATTAAGCTCAGCAAAAGCATCTTTGATGTTTTTGTTCCACTTATCATCAACAGGACTTCCAAGGAGTCTGATGCACTTATTCATTGCAACAGCCATTTCCCTGTACTCAGTACCACCGTCATTTTCAAAGAACTTATTCCAGGCTTCGCTGTTTGGCTGGAACTTGGAGTTCTTCGCTGCTTTCTTGAATGTACTTGTGCTCTTGGT
>CAMVJI010000298.1 GCA_947167765.1 uncultured Butyrivibrio sp.
CTTGACCTTGACGCTATAAGCGGCGATGTTTCACCTGAGTTTACTGCTCTCTATGACATGCTCATGACCAAGGTAGGACCAGAGCTTGCTACTTCTTACTACAATACTGGTTACGATGCCTACAAGGCTGAGAACTACGAGGTGGCCATCACTAACCTTTCAAAGGCTTACCAGTATGACAACACCAACGTCAATACTCTGTATTATCTTGGCAATGCATATTATGCCAATAATGATTTGGACAAGGCAAAAGAAGTGTTCGACGCAGTGATCACTAATTTCCCTAATACTCAGTCTGCATCTGCAGCTGAGACGAAACTTGCGGAGATCAATAATTCAAATGGTTAACTTTTCAGACCTTAACTTTATATTTAGGTTTTTGCCTATATTTCTGATAGCATTTTACATTACACCCATTAGGTTTAGAACATGGACTCTTTTTTTAGGGAGTCTTTTGTTTTATGCGGTGGGAGACATCAGGATGCTGCCAGCTCTTTTGGCTGCCATAATCGTCAACTTCCTGTTTGGCAAGGCTCAGTTTGCGGAAAAGAGCAAGTCCCTGCTTTTCTTTATTCTTGCCATTGATGCAGGAATGCTGGTGGAATTCAAGATCCTGGGCCAGTTTGTAAACAGCTCTTTATTGCCAATCGGCATCAGTTTCTATATTTTCAAGATGATATCCTATCAGATGGACGTCTATAGTGGGAAAATCGATAAGGACGCACGTTTTATCGATGTTGCCACTTACTTTTCCATGTTCCCACAGATAGTTTCAGGCCCTATCATGAGGTATGAGAAGTTCCTGGAAAACCCTATGCTTGATGAAAGCGCGGGCAGGGACAAGAGTATCTTTGCACATATTGAGGACGGGCTTAGATATTTTGTTATTGGACTTGCCATGAAGGTACTCATAGCAGATCATCTTTCCATGCTGTGGCACGATATAGGAACCATCGGCTATGAGAGTATATCAACACCACTTGCATGGCTTGGCGCCTACGCTTATACCCTGGAGCTTTACTTTGATTTCTGGGGCTATTCACTGATGGCAGGTGGAATAGGTGTTATGATAGGCTTTCCTTTTATCGTTAACTTTGATCACCCCTACGGATCCTTTAGCGTATCTGAGTTTTACAGAAGATGGCATGCAACCTTAGGATTATGGTTTCGTGATTATATTTATTTTCCGCTTGGAGGCAGCAGGAAGGGAAGTGCAAGAACTGTCTTTAACCTTCTTGTCGTTTGGCTCATAACAGGCTTTTGGCATGGGATCACCCCAAACTTTATACTTTGGGGCATCGTGTTGTTTGTTATAATAGTCTGCGAAAAGTATCTTGTGTTCAAGGTGCTTCCCAAAAAGCTGGGAAAGATCATTGGTAAGATCAATGTTCTTGTTCTTATTCCTCTTACATGGGTGATCTTTGCCATAACAGATTTTGATATGCTGGCAATGTACTTTTCAAGGCTGTTCCCATTCTTTGGACAGGGAATTGCTGTTAACGACAACGACTTTTTCAAGAACATCGGTGTTTACTGGATGGTTCTTTTACCTGGACTTGTGCTTCTGATTCCCAAGGTGTTTGAATTCTGGGAGAACAGAAGGGGCCACGTTGTGTTTAATATCATCTGGATACTACTATTCTGGTTCTGCATATACAGCATCTCTGGGGCAGCAGGCAATCCATTTATGTATTTTAGATTTTGAAACGGTAGTGTGTTATGAAGTTTTTGAAGGAGTGTCCAATTTTAATAGGGATTATAGTGATAGCTGTGATTCTCACCGTTATCTCTTTTGTCTGCAGGGGCTCTGTCTACGAGGACTACGCTGGTGAGTCAGATCCTGCAAAGGTTCCTGCTCTTGCAGTTGTGTTTAAAGCTGCCAGGGATCAGGTTTTCCCCTGGAGTGGCAGCGCTGACAAACAGTTAGCTTCTGGTGAAGACGTAGAGTTCTTAGAGACAGGTGCTGGAGAAGATGCAGCTGCCAGTGCTCAGGCAGATGGCACAGATGACGGAGCCCAAAGCGGCGACGCTACAGATGACCAGGGTGCATCCTGGCTCTATGGAGATGCTGACGCAGCTATTTCAGGAAATGACATATCAGGCAATGCTGTATCAGGTGATGACGCAGAACCTGAGACCTACGAGTTTACTGAGGTTGATGACGATTACTTTACAGATGCACTGTTTATCGGAGATTCAAGAACTGTTGGACTTTCTGAGTACTGCGAGCCTTTGGATGAGAGAGCAACATTCTATTCCAAGGTATCCCTTACCATCTTTACTGTGATGGACAAGGAGTTCGTCAAGACTGATGATGGCAAGATCAGTGTGGATGCTGCTCTTAGAGAAAATCAGTTCAGCAAGATTTACATAATGCTGGGACTTAATGAGATCGGAACCGGAGACACTGAGTATTTCTTTAATGCCTACAAAGAAGTGATCGACAGGATCATGGAGCTTCAGCCAGATGCCATCATCTACATTCAGGGCATCATGCATGTAACAGCGGAAAAGGCAAATGGCGATAAGAACTTCAACAACGAAAAGATCAACGAAAGAAATGAAGCTATTGCTCAGCTTGCGGACCAGAAAAAGATATTCTATATCGACATGAATGAAGCGGTGGACGACGAGGATGGAAACCTTGATAAGTCTCTTTCCTTCGACGGAGTTCACCTTAAAGCCTCCTCTTATGAGAGGTGGTATGAATTTTTACTTCATAATGCCATAGTGAGGTGATAAAATGGCTAGAGAGATGACTTTTAAGATGGAAAGACCAGGACTCCTT
>CAMVJI010000299.1 GCA_947167765.1 uncultured Butyrivibrio sp.
TTTCTTTTTCCCGCTCTCCGGCCATCATTTCATCAACAAATTTGCGCATATCACTTACCTCTGCTTAGCCATTATCAGGCTCTGTGCTGATCTGTGACGAATCTGTCTCAGTTCCTGCCCCTTCAGAAACTTCAGTAGACGCCTCTGCAGAAGCTTTCTCAGTTCCCTCTGCCACTTCATTCATGCCAAATGTATCTCTGTTAGCTATATGGCTCTCAAAAGGTGCTGAAAGAGAATCTTCCGGTGCAACAACCTCTTCCCTGTATTCCTCAGGAAACTCTTCCCTGGTCATCTCAGTAAGAATAAGAAAATCAGTAGAACAGTAACCGGAATTTCCCTTTGCTGAAATAACCTTGCACCACTGATTGCCAGGCTGGAGCACATATCCTGTGCTACCCTTGGCAAGCTTGGCTATAACCTCTGAAAACTCTGAAGGTTCTTCCCTAAGTCTTAAGATAGTAACTGAGGTGTCAACCTTATATGAAAAGTATCTTATCTGTGGCTCTTCCGGCTCAGGCTCTGGTTCAGGTTCAGGCTCCGGCTCAGGTTCAGGCTCCACTGATGCCTCTGCAATAGAAGCCATTGTATCCTCTACTACAGGTGTCTCTGGTGCAGTCTCCTCAACTGACTCCTCCGGCTCAGCCTCTTCCTCTGGCTCATTAATAATTGTCTGCGTCAGAACTGCAGTTTCAGCCCCAAGAGACTTGTTGGTCCTATTGAATGCGGAACCTGTCTGTGACAAAAACAATAAAGAACCTAACGCAACAACCGTAAAAAACGTCATCAAGAATATAAATATCCTCTGGTTATCTCTCATACTTCCCCCTTCTAGAAAGCAAATATTTAGTATGTGATGGTAGGGCAAAAGTCCGGTTTGGCGGACTTTTGCCCACCATCACCCTTGATCAGGTCGTTGGCAACTGGATGTAGATACCCATTCCGTTGCCCTGTGGGCTGCGGGCATAAATTGTTCCGCCGTAGTGTTCTACAATGGCCTTGGCCTGAGTAAGTCCAAGTCCGTTTCCACTGATCCTGTTGGATCCCTGGTAATTAAGCTCAAAGATATGCTTGGTCTCATTCTCAGGAAGACCCTTACCAGTATCCTTAAGAACAATAAAGATATCATCCTCAATAGCAGAAATTGTAATGACAAGGGTCCCCTCTTTCTGCATGTACTTGATGGAGTTATCTATAATATTCCTAAACATGATAAGAAGCCTCTTGGCCGATGCATGTACCATCAGCTTGTCAGAGGCACTTGATATATTGACCCTAAGACCTGCCTTGTGGGCAGCTTCCTCAAGCTCTTTTATAGCCCTTCTTGCAATCTCGATGATGTCGACGTTGGCTGCATCATCGTCCTCCTCAGGAGGAAGAAGACTTTCAAATTCATTTTTAACAGAGGCAGCATTTTTATCGCTGTTTTCCTTGTTTTCCTCTTTGTACTTCTCAAAATCAGCCATGACAACTTCAAGCTCTTTTTCAAGCTCATCAGCTCTCTGGCTGCTCTCTTCAATGGCCTTGTCCTTTTCTGAAACAAGAGTCTCATAGTCTTTTGAGAGCTGTTCTTTTTCTGCTGTAAGCATCCCTATTTCCTGCTGCAAATGCTCAGCTCCCGTGTAATCGTTATGTCTTTGATAGCACTGCATTGAAAAATATGCAATTGACAATGAAAAGCCTAAAAACAACAGAACTATCAGCGTAAGACTGAAGAAGAAAAATCCTACAATTGTCAGAACATAAAAGATACAAGCTGCTACTAGTGAGATTTTCTGGTTCTTGGTCATCTATGTACTTTCCCCCTAAAGAATAATAGATTCAATATTTATGCTTTTACCAAATTATCAAGATCGATCCGTCTGCGGCCAGGCCTTTCTGCTGCCGCAATATCATGGGTTGCCATCACTATTGTGATGCCCTGTCCATTTACTACATCGAGAAGTCTGTTTATCTCTGCGCTGGAAGAAGGATCAAGGTTTCCAGTTGGCTCATCTACTAAAAGTATCCCCGGATTATTGATGATGGCTCTGGCAAGGCAGACCTTTTGCTGCTCTCCGCCGCTCATCTGTTTTGGAAACCTTTTGTGAAGAGAGTCTATCCCCAGCATTGTAAGGACATCCACGATCTTCTTTTCTGCTTCTTTGTATGAACCTCCTGTTGCCAGGATCGCTGACATCAGATTGTCATAGACACTGCTCTCTTGTATCAGCCTAAAGTCCTGGAATAAAACGCCGATACTGCGCCTGTAAAAAGGAATGTCCTTGCGGCCGATCTTACTGATGTCCTTGCCGTCCACAAAAATTGTTCCGCTGTCAGGCTCAGTCTCTTTAAGAAGCATCTTTATCAGCGTGGTCTTACCTGATCCGCTTTCCCCAGTAAGGACTACAAACTCCCCTTTTCCTATCTCCTCGGAAAAATCCTCATAGACTAAAACCTTGCCATCTTCATTTTCATACTTTTTAGTCACGTGAGAAAAAGATATCATTGTATGGTCAGCACCTTCTGAAGTCCTGTCACCCTGAACACTTCCACTACAGCATCACTTGCATTGATGATAAGGAACTTACCACCCTTGGAGCCGGCGGTCTTTTGCCCTATCAAAAGAGCCCTGAGTCCTGCACTGGAGATGTAAGGAACATCTGCAAAATTAAGTATTACATTTGGGCATTTCTGAAACGCCTTCAAAACTTCATTTTGCAGTTCCGGGCTGGATACTGCATCAATCTTGCCATGAAGATTGAGTTGAAGCTTATCATCGCTTCTGCTTTCGTCAATTGTCATTTCCGT
>CAMVJI010000300.1 GCA_947167765.1 uncultured Butyrivibrio sp.
CTGCAAGGGTATCAGCTCCTGCTCCGGAAGCCTCAGCCTTATCAGCAAGGGCATCAAGTTTGTCGTCCTCTCCAAGTTCTGCAAGTGCATCAGCAATACCGGAAAGATCTGCATTGGCATCATCTGCCAGCTTTGAAAGTGCCTTATCTACCAGTTTGTCTGCCAGATTGTCCTGGCTGCCGCTTGCACCGCCTGCGATTTCTCTTGCAATGTCCTGATCAACTGCTGCGATTAGTGCATCATATTTCTTAGCTCCTGCCAGGTCATTGTTATCAAGGCAGCCATCTCTTTTATCCTGAAGAGCATTCTTCCTTGCAAGGAGCTCAGCCAGCTTGGATCTTAAGGATTCATCGGAATCAATGATCTTCTGGGCTTCTTCCTTGAGCCATACAATGTGGGCCTGAACAGATGATGCTGAATAGGTTCTGTACTCTCCATCAGGAAGTGCTGACAGAAGACCTTCTGTAATGGTTATCCTCTCATTTACAAATTCAAGGGCTGTTTCAGCAGTCTGTCTCTGCCTCATGGCCTCTATCAGGAACTGGAGCATTGCCCTGTCAGCTTCCTGGTCGGCTTTCTGATCTTCCAGGGCGGACTTTTTAGCTCCTTCTGAAGTAGCAGCCGCATATGCTTCGCCTGGCTGAGCATTGGAAGATGTAGTATATCTGCTGCTTGCCATAGGTATCAGAGTGTTTAAAAGATATGTAAGCTCCCCTTCCTGGTCGCTGATCTTATCTTCTTTTATGTTGGTGACATGCTGAAGGAACTCGATAGGGCCTCCAACTGTGGTACCAACTGTCTGCTCGATGACCTGAGTGCTGTAATCATAGATAAAGTGCTGCAAGAGATCATCAGAATCAACTAATGCCTTAGCTCTGTATGTGTTGTAGCTATTGTTGCAGTTCTCCATTGCGGTTCCAATAGCCTCAATGATTGCTGCATCCTGTACGAAAGGATACTCTGAAGGAGACTTGTCTCTTACGTAGTCATCATTATCTTCATTGGCCTCCTCAGCTCTTTTCTCCTTATCTGCCTCGTACTCCTCAAGTACTGTCCACCATCCACTTGAATTGGAGACAATACCCAGCTGTTTGAACATTTGAAGTACAAAAGGATTAGATGTAAAAGATGAACTCATATCCCCCTTTGTAGAGTCTTCAAGATCTACCAGATAGTCTGGAAGGTTATCTTTGTTTTTATCCTCGGAAGAATCCTTGAAGTTACCATAAGGTGTATAGTAAGTGCCGGTAGATAACTCGTTGAGCTTACTTAGGAGGTTATCATCCATCTCAGAAAGTCTCTCCATGATAAGAAGCCTTCTTGTGGCATCTACCTTACTCATAAGGTCATATACAATAGCAGCCTTCTCATCTTCTCCTGCATCCTTTAGAGCGATATAGGACTGATTTAAGTTGGCAAGCTGTGTGTCACACTTGTCTGTAGCCGCATCTCTAAGGTTTAATGAAAAGAATGTGGACAATAGCTGGTAGTAGTAAACATCACTTCTAAGGTTTCCTGAATCCTTGGAGTTTCTGTTACTTAAGAAATCCTCCTGTGAGATACTGGTTGCTCCCTCTGACATGGTGTACTGGGTCCTTATGGGATCAAGCTCCGGAAGATTAGCAAGGTTATAGGGATCCGGAATGTCAAAAGGATTGAGTCCAGCCATGGTCTTGGCATCCCTTAAAACTCCATCAGATCCAACATAGTAGGTTACGTACAAAGGATTGATGGTATCTATGCTCTCAGGAAGACCTTCTGAGGAAATTCCCTTGATGCCGTTGTCTACTGTATCAAGGAAAAACCAGTTTCCATCAGCCAGTTCAGACTTGTAATACATGTTGTTCTGACCTGACTCAGCAGCTGAATCCTGAGCCTTCTCATAGAGGTCATCAGTCAGGGCGTCTTTGTGAATGATATAAGTTCCGATAAAGAGAACTGAATTCTCCACTGTAGTCCTTGATGCGAAGGTCTGATAGGTAATTGCCTTATTTTCATCAAAAAGGGCTCTTGACTGAAAACTCTTGCCAAAAACAAGGGCCAGAGTAGCTGCGCACAAGGTAATGGCTATGCCTCTTCTTATTAACTTGTCGTAGGAAAGCTTTGGAAATTTCATTTATTCCTCATCCTCTCGAATAACTGCGCTGTTGGCCTGATCAAATCTGGCTGTTTCTACAAGATCTCCAGCTTCGTCGTAAAACTCTACTGTCAGATCATCAAGTGACTTCCTAAGAAGCTCCACATATATAAGTGGCTTGTCAATTTCTATAGGCTCATCCTTGCCAAGGACTTTGCCCTCATCGTTTAGAACCTTAAAGCTTGTTACTTCTGGAAGTTCACTGTTAAGTTCAAAGGTAAGTGACATAAGTCCCGTGGTCTCATTCTGCTCTACCTTAAATGTACCCACCTGACCAGGAAGGTCTCTCTTTATGTCGTATCCTGTGTTGATAGGTAGCGGGCCAGACTCAACTGTGGGATCGATAATCACATCATCTATAAACTCATCTCCATTAAATACCCTTATCTTAGCTTCAGTTACTGTGTCATAGTCCAGAGTAAGGTGACGAAGTTTTTTATCTGATGGTGTTTTTTCTCCAACCTGTATGTTGTTTATCCACAACTCATAATCAGTTATGGTAACCGGGAAATCATCAGGTATATGAAGTGTCAGTTCGAAAATTGTTCCCTCTACCAAAGATTCCAGTGTGTAGTAAGCACCGTCAGCCTTATTTTCTTCTATGTAGCTCTCTCCTATCTGGGCTGAATTCATATCTGCAT
>CAMVJI010000301.1 GCA_947167765.1 uncultured Butyrivibrio sp.
ACAAGGACTTTCTGCTTGGTTACGACATAGCATATATTGATGGTTTCTGAATCAACGCCTTTTTTTCTAATGCGTTCTATAGCATCAGCAACAGTCATGTCTTCCCTAAGGTCAACATACTCAACGGTCATTATAGATCCGGCGGAGTCCTCAGGGTACTGCAAAAGGTGATTGATATCAGCGCGTGTTTCCGGACTTGCGTTGGCCAGGATACGCTTAACAACGCTGGCAGGCATTTCTTCCAAAATGTCTGTAGCGTCATCGGCCATCAGATTTTCAATAATATTGGATGCTTCTTTATCAGACATGGATCTGATGATGTACTGCTGTACATCTGCTTCCAGATCCGCAAAGACGTCAGCTGCCATATCCTTGGGAAGTATCCTGAACATCTTAAGGGAATCTTCCTCTTCCATCTCACTCATAGCTGCAGCGATATCTGTAGTATTCATGTCAGAGATGGTCTGGCGAAGCTTGGTATACTGCCTTGAAGACAGCAGTTCATTAAGAATGACTGGTAGAGTCTTCTCTTCTTCTAATTCCATGATAATCTCCTTTGTATGTGGTTTTTATTGTACTTCGACCTGGAGCAGAATCGCTGCTGCATATATGCGTATCTGACTTCATAAAAACCACCACCTTTCATTAGGAGATTTGTGCGCCACTGCGCTACCTCTCTTACTTTAGCACAATTCAAAAACGCATTACAACCCTAAATATATCTGAGAAATTAAATTTCTAAAGTAACTATAAAATAATGTAATTTTCTTTGCTTTTTGCGAAAGCCTATTCGTATAATGGGTTGTGAATTGATAATGAGAAGACGTGATCATTATTTTTCGAGGAGGAAAAGAAATATGAAAAAGACTATCGCAATGATGATGACAGGGCTTATGGTTCTTTCGCTTTCAGCTTGTGGAAGCGGCGCTACCTCAAAGGAAGCTAATGCAACTGAGACTTCAACAGAAGTAGCTGCAGAGGCTACAACAGAACAAACGGTAGGTCTTGCCAATCCCTGGAGAGAAGCAACAGAAGAAGAGTGCAATCAGCTTGCAGGAAATGGCTTTAGTGCTCCAGATGGTGCATCCAATGTAAAGTGGAGCATCATGGATACTGGTGAAGAGTACAGAGAGCTAGTTCAGATGTGCTTTGATCTTGATGGACTTAGTTTTACAGCAAGACAGCAGAATACAGGTGATGAGCCGCAGGATATTTCAGGAATGTTTTATGAATGGACAGCAGAAGAAGACGTTACCCTTGCAAACTGGGCCGGAGGCAACATGAAGGGCACGGTGAAGCGCTTTATCGGCGATGACAGGTACATTGATGTATGTACATGGTATGATGTGGAAACAGGTGCATCTTACTCACTTAGCACTGAGGGTAAGGACCTTGACGGGTTTGATATTCAGGCAGTTGCAGAAGCAATTTATGACCCCGATAAGCAGTTTGGTGCAAATGTTCCTGAAGATGCGGGCGAACTGATGGAACATGAAAGATATGTTGACATCGAAGGGTGTGACACATTTACTCAGATTGTTGATAAGCTTCCTGCAGGATACGGATATACCAACGCAACAATAGGAGATACGGATGTTCTTTTAGTTACTGATCAGACCTTCGACGACCTTGATGGACACAATGCAGCAATTGATGCAGAAGTATTTACTTATACAGAGAGTGGAACTCCACAGTATGCCGGATATATCGAGGCTGGTGGAACAGCATATCCTCTTGCTGTTAACAATGGCAAGCTCTATGCAGGTGGAAATCACTTTATGAAGGTATATACAATGAGCTATGGATTCCCTTGCTGGGATGAGTATGCCTGGGAGGAGTTTGATACAAATGGCAATGCAACCTACCAATACCGATCAGATATTAAGAGCATTTCAGAGGTTGGAGCAGATCCTGATACGGGAGAGCTTAAGGACGATTCTGTATTACAGAGGCTGTATGATGAGTGTTTTTCAGGAGAAGTTCTTAATTTCGATGTTATAAAGTAATAAGGATAAATGTTAAGAGCCATGTAAGCTATTAATAGTTTCTTACATGGCTCTTTTATTATGACTTGAAAGAACTTAGATGATGGTCTAAAATATCTTAGTTAACGAGATTAATTTGTAGAAATGGAGTATTACTTATGATGCAATCACGTACACATAACTGTGGTGAGCTGCGCATTGAGAATGTCGGACAGAGTGTTACACTTGTTGGCTGGCTTGAGAATATGCGTGAAGTTGGATCAGGGCTTGGATTCGTAGTCCTTCGTGACTTCTATGGCACAACCCAGATTGTTTTAGAGACAGAGGAGATGGTAAAACAGTTTAAGGCCATCAACAAGGAGTCAACAATTTCTGTAAAGGGTGTTGTAAGAGAGCGTAGCTCTAAAAACCCTAAGCAGGCAACTGGTGACATCGAGGTTGTTCCTGAGTCTGTTGAGGTTCTTGGCAGATGTCAGCACAACGAGCTTCCTTTCGAGATCAATCACTCGAGAGAGGCTGATGAGCTTGCTCGTCTTAAGTATAGATACCTTGACCTTAGAAACCCTGAGGTTAAAAAGAATATCATCCTTAGATGCAGTGTTATTGCAGCTCTTCGTCAGTCAATGATAGAGCATGGATTTTTGGAGATCACAACTCCTATCCTTACAGCTTCATCACCTGAGGGAGCAAGAGACTACCTTGTTCCTGCAAGAAAGCACCCTGGTAAGTTCTATGCACTTCCACAGGCTCCTCAGCAGTTCAAGCAGCTCCTTATGACAGC
>CAMVJI010000302.1 GCA_947167765.1 uncultured Butyrivibrio sp.
AGATCATCTGCATCAAAAACCGGACCGTCAGTACAGATCCTTGCATTTTTGACATGGGAGTGCTCATCCACCTCTTTGGTCTTGCAGACGCATCCAAGGCAGGCTCCAACTCCGCAGGCCATCCTCTCCTCAAGAGACAGATAAGCCTTGATGCCCTTTTCCTGAGCGTAGGCCTTGATGCCCCTTAGCATTGGCATAGGTCCACAGGCAAATATCACATCACAGGGAACATCCTGCTCCTTCATGGCATCGATGACATTTCCCTTAGTTCCAAGACTTCCATCTTCAGTTGCCACAAACACTTCTGCAAAATTAGTAAATTCATCATCAAGGAAGGTGTCGCTGTTTCTGTAGCCCATCACTGCGCTGATCTCTGCAGGCGCTTCGCTTCCCTGGGCCTTGGACAGACGCTTTGCAGTCTCAAGAAGTGGAGGGACTCCGATTCCGCCTCCTATGACAACAGCTCTTTTCCCTGCTGCCTTATCAAGTGGAAAGCCATTTCCTAAAGGTCCCAGCACCACCATATAATCTCCTGGCTGATACAGCGCAAACTCCGCTGTTCCTGAGCCCACAACCCTGTACACCAGCCTTATGGCGCTGCCATCTGTATCCACCTCGCAGATACTGATGGGTCTTGGAAGGAGCGTGGCTTTATTTAGCGGAAACACTCCGACAAACTGGCCTGGAACCACATCCCCGGCGAATGGAACCTGAAGCCACAGGTCATAGATCCCCTCAGATAAAAGCTCCTGGCTTAATACTTTTGCCTCGCATTTCATTTTCCCTGACATACTTATTTCTCCTCTTTTGCCTGATAAACAATCTTGCCCTTGCAGATTGTGTCATATACTTTTCCAGGAAGTGACTGCCCCAGGAATGGGGTGTTTGTAGCCTTTGAAAAAGAGCTGTCAAACTTCCACTGGTCTTTTTCCCCAAATACCACCAGGTCTGCAGGACCTCCCACAAAGATCCTTCCAGCAGGAAGATCGTAGATCCTTGCTGCCCCCAATGACAATCTTTCTATAAGGGTCATAAGGGTCATGTATCCTGGTTTTACCAGCTCTCTTATCCCAAGGGAAAGAGCTGTCTCAAGTCCTGTTATGCCGCTTGGCGCTTCTGTTAATGGTTTTTCCTTTTCCTCCTTGGAATGAGGCGCATGGTCTGTTGCAATAACATCAATGCTTCCATCCCTAAGGCCCTCAATGATGGCCTTCCTGTCGCTCTCAAGGCGAAGCGGCGGATTCATCTTGGCGTTGGTGCCATGCTCAAGTACAGCCTCGTCAGTAAGAGTAAAGTGATGGGGCGTAGCCTCTGCGAAGATGCTCAGGCCCTCTTTTTTTGCACGCCTTATCCTGTCCACTGCTTCCTTGGTACTGATATGCTGAACCGTAAGCTTGGCTCCCGTCTTTTTCGCGATCTCGATATCTCTTTTCACCATGGAAATTTCAGCATCTCTTGGAGAGCCCACAATTCCCAGCTTCTTGGATACCTTACCGTGGTTGATACCATTGTCCGTTATAAGAAACGGATCCTCTTCGTGAAGGCTTATGACCTTATTAAGGGAAGCTGCCTTTTTGCAAGCTTCTTCCATTATCTTTTCATCAGTTATGGGTTTGCCATCATCGGTGAAAAGAACTGCTCCTGCCTGAATGAGTTCCTCCATAGGAGTTAGCTCTTTTCCTGCCATATCCATAGTGACATTGGCGCAGGTGTAGACGTTAAGACCAGTCTTTTTCCCTCTTTCAAGGACATCCTTGATAGTTTCCACATTGTCCATGTGGGGGTTCGTATTGCCCATCATGATGACGCTGGTAAAGCCGCCTCTTGCAGCAGCCTTAGCACCGCTCTCAATGTCTTCCTTGTATGTAAAGCCCGGATCTCTGAAATGAACATGAGGGTCCACAAGGCCCGGCGCTACTGTCCTGCCCCTTGCGTCGATGACCGTCACATCCTTACCTTTAAGGAGCTCAGCAACTTCCTTGCTGCCCTCCACATATATCCCGGCTATTATTTCTCCATCAATAACTATGTCCCTTACGCCCTCAGTCTTTGACGCAGGGTCTATCATGTAACCGTTCTTTACTATAAGCATAGCTTTCTCCTTGTCCCTACCGTATCTCATTGTATCAATCTTTTCAGTAAGGTGCTATTACATCTTTCAATTTTTTCCCAATCATGAGAAAATAGACAAGGAATTTTGAAACCACAATGAAACGAGGCGCTTAATATGATACGTTTGATACTTGCAGTAACATTTGTTGCTATCTTTCTGATAATATCCCTTCCGATACAGCTCGTTCTCTGGATCATCTCAAAGTTCAACGAGCCATTTAAAAAGAGGGCTTCCCTTGCCATCGTAAGCTGGGCCTTCAATGTTGTAATATTTATCTGCGGTGTGAAAAGAACTGTCATCGGCGAAGAGAACGTTCCAAAGGACCAGGCAGTGCTCTATGTGGGTAACCACCGAAGCATCTTTGATATAGTCCTTTGTTATCCAAGGGTTCCAAATCCTACAGGCTTTATTTCCAAGAAGGAAGTCCTTAAGGTACCGCTTCTCAATGTCTGGATGATCTTTATGGACTGTCTGTTCCTTGATAGAAAAGATATCAGAAAGGGCCTTGAGATGGTCCTTACAGCCATAGAGAAAGTAAAAAATGGAATCTCGATCTTTATTTATCCTGAAGGAACAAGAAACAAAACTGACAAGCCTCTTGGCGATTTCAAAAAAGGAAGCTTTAAGATTGCCCAGAA
>CAMVJI010000303.1 GCA_947167765.1 uncultured Butyrivibrio sp.
AGCATAATAGAGGCAACTGGAGATGTTATCATAGGAGGACATCTTGAGAGCTCTGATGTAACGGCTGGCGGAAATATAGTGATAAAGGGCGGTGTGACCTGTCCTATCAGAGGAAGCATTCGCGCCGAGGGCGATATAACAGCCAAGTATTTTGAAGGAGCTACCATAGTTGGAAAAGACATATCCGCCAACTATTTTATCAACTGCAAGGTGGAGTCCAAAGGCTGGGTAAAGACTTTGGGAAGAACCGGTATGATCTACGGCGGTACCATAAACAGCCTCTTTGGAATAGAAGCAGCCTCTGTTGGTAACAAGGCAGGTGCCAAGACCATAATAAACCTTGGCGTTAATTCCAACGTCCTTGCAAGATATAATCAGACCAAGAAGAATATCAGCAGGGAACAGGAACAGCTTGATACCTTAAACAAAGAGAAGGACAGGCTTAAAGAGGTTGGAGGTGGCGACAGACAGTTTTTGCAGTGGAAAGTTAAGATAAATGCTGCAGCTGCCACCAAAGAAACAAGAATAAAAGAGCTTGAGCAGGAGATGGTTTCGCTTGAAGAAGAGATAAATAAGGGATATCGTGCTCAGGCGATAATCACTGAAATGGCTTATGCCAACTCCATCTTTGTGATCGCAGGTGTTATCTACAAGTTTGATACAGACAGAAAGACTTACGACCAGATGATAATAAAGACCGACGGAGAGCGGGAAAATATCGTAATAATCTGATCATAATAGTAAAAATGTACTGTCAGAGGATTCTCTGACAGTATTTTTTGTATAAAAGCACAGTTGTGTTAAAATCATTTGTATGTTAAGTTTGGATTATAATTTTTTTGACTTTATCACGTTGCAGTAATGGAGAGTACAGTATGGCACAGCTATGGGGCGGAAGATTTACTGGAAGTATCGATGAACTGGCATGGAATTTCAATGCGTCTATCGGTTTTGATCAAAGGTTTTTAGAAGTTGACGTAAGGGGCAGCAAAGCTCATGCTACAATGCTTGCAAAACAGGGCATCATCACAGAAGCGGAAAAAGATGACATTATTAAGGGACTTGACAGCATCTTTTCCGATGTAAAAGATGGTAAGCTTGTAATAACTGATAAGTATGAAGACATTCACAGCTTTTTGGAAGCCAATCTCATAGAGAGGATTGGAGATGCCGGCAAAAAGGTCCACACAGGCAGGAGCAGGAATGATCAGGTTGCTCTTGATATGAGACTTTACGCCAGGGATGAAGTTGAGCACATGGCAGAGCTTCTTAAAAATCTGCTTTTGACAATATCAGGGATCATGAAGGACAATCTTGATACCTATATGCCTGGCTTTACGCATCTTCAGAAGGCTCAGCCGGTTACTCTGGCTCATCATTTTGGGGCATACTATGAGATGTTTAAAAGAGATCTCCTTAGGATGAAGGACATCTACACAAGGATGAACTATTGTCCATTGGGAGCTGGAGCTCTTGCTGGGACCACATATCCACTTGATAGGATATACACCGCTAAGCTCCTTGATTTTTACGGACCTACATTGAACAGCATGGACTCAGTATCTGACAGGGATTACCTTATCGAGTATCTGTCAGCTCTTTCCACCATAATGATGCATTTATCAAGGTTGTCAGAAGAGATCATTATCTGGAACAGCAATGAGTACAGGTTTGTTGAGATTGATGATGCTTATTCCACAGGCAGCAGCATCATGCCACAGAAAAAGAACCCTGATATCGCAGAACTTGTAAGGGGCAAGACTGGAAGAGTCTACGGCGATCTGATGTCACTTCTTACAACCATGAAGGGTATTCCCCTTGCATACAACAAGGACATGCAGGAGGACAAGGAAGCGGCCTTTGATGCCATGGATACAGTTAAAAACTGTGTAACGCTCTATACGGATATGCTTAAAACCTTGAAGTTTAACAAGGAGAACATGGAAAAGAGTGCATCCAAGGGCTTTACCAATGCAACAGATGCTGCAGATTATCTGGTCAATAAGGGAATGCCATTTAGAGATGCTCACTCTGTTATTGGTCAGCTGGTTCTTTACTGTATCGATAAGGAATGCGCAATAGATGACCTTAGACTGTCAGAGCTTAAGAGATTCTCAGAGCTTTTTGAAGATGATATATACGACGCAATCAGCATTAAGACCTGCGTTGATAAGAGACTTACCATCGGAGCACCAGGCAGAGAGGCCATGAAGAGAGTTATTACTGAAAATGAAGCACTTCTCATGGGCTTTAAGTTAAAGTAAGAAATACACATTCATATACAAGTAGGAGGAGTAACTATTATGAGCGACAAATTAAAGGTAGCAGTTCTTGGCGGAACGGGAATGGTTGGACAGAGGTTCATCTCTATCATTGAGAATCACCCATGGTTTGAGGTAACAACTATCGCAGCAAGCCCCCGTTCAGCTGGTCAGACTTACGAGGAGTCTGTTGGCAAGAGATGGAAGATGGAAAATCCTATGCCAGACTCTGTTAAGAACATTGTTATCAAGGACGTTACTGATGTTAAGGGCGTTTCTGAGGATGTTGATTTTGTCCTTTCAGCAGTTAACATGTCTAAGGACGAGATCAAGGCCATCGAGGAAGAGTATGCAAAGACTGAGACTCCTGTTGTTTCCAACAACTCAGCCCACAGATGGACACCTGACGTTCCTATGATCATTCCTGAGATCAACCCTGATCACATGGATGTTATTGAGTATCAGAAAAAGAGA
>CAMVJI010000304.1 GCA_947167765.1 uncultured Butyrivibrio sp.
TAATCGATAAGTTCCATTGAGGAGTGGAAGTAATCCTCAAGGCTTGTAAGTGAAGCGAAATAGCCCTTGTGCTGATAAGCTCTGACATCCATCTGCTTGCACATGATATTGATGATATCAGCAAGAGTGTACATGGATGACATCCAGCTTGCGTCCTTGATCAGCTCAATGAAGATGTCCTTCTTCATGCAGTAAGTATCCATAAGGATGTTCTTGCTGTTGGCTGTTCCAAGGTTTTTGTCGATGGATGAAACGCCCTTTTGCTTGTTAACTGTAATGGTGTGGCAGTTTTTGAAATACTCTCTTGCATTGTCTACCTTGTGATAGAGAAGAGTGATATCAGCGCCTGATGCAATGTGAGCATCAAGAAGCTGTTTGTAGTCCTGCTTGTAAACCATATAGCTTGGAGCGATGATAACGTAGTCCTGATGCATACGCTGAATGATATCAAGATTCTCGTTGTAGGCGTTGATATCATTGTTGTAGATGGAACGAGCAGCAGAGTTGGTAGAGAATAAAAGCTGAATCTTACCTCTCTTACTGTTGATGTTGTAGTGTCTTCCTGATCCTACGTGCTCAGCGATAGATCTTGGACGTGAACGGACATAAACCTGAATACGGTTGATGCCTGAATTGCTCATGTTTGAAATAGGGAAGTCGATTACACGGAATCTTCCAAGGAATGAGAAAGCGCCGATTGGACGATAGTCGTGAAGTCCCTCAACATGAATGGTGTTGTCTGCGGAGGAGACGATACCGAATGCGCTAGCTGTCATTACTTTGTTCCTCCTTTCACATTTTTAGCAACGAGTTCAATGTTCTCACTGTTTTTTGAACCTATTTTAACCTTCTTGCCGATGCGGACGTTTTCAGCCACAAGAGCTCTTGTGACTATTGCCCCTTCTTCGACAACGGCTCCTGGCATAAGTACCGAGTCAATTACCTTAGCGCCCTTGCAAACAACAGCTCCTGTAAAGAGAACAGAGTTGGTAACAGAGCCTTCAACCCTTACGCCCTGGGTGATATAAGCTCGTTTGATCTTGGCTTCCTTTCCAATGTACTGTGGAAGAGTAGATACGTCCTCAGTATAGATGAGCCATGAAGAGTCGTTAAGGTTAAGGGAGTTTTTGGGATCAAGCAGGTCCATATTGGCCTCCCAAAGGGAATCGATGGTTCCTACATCCTTCCAATAACCCTTGAATTCATATGCAAAAAGACCTCTCTTTTCGCCAAGCATCTTAGGAATAATGTCTTTTCCAAAGTCGTGGTCAGAATTAGGATTCTTCATATCCTCTACAAGGAGCTTGCGAAGTGGCTTCCATGTAAAGATATAGATACCCATTGAAGCTAAGTTGCTTTTTGGCTTTTTGGGCTTTTCTTCAAATTCAACAATACGGCCCTTGCCGTCTGTGTTCATGATTCCAAAGCGGCTTGCTTCCTTCATTGGAACGCCTCTTACAGCAATAGTTGCGTCAGCGTTCATCTGCTTGTGGTAGTCAAGCATCTTGGAATAATTCATCTTGTAGATGTGATCTCCGGAAAGAATAAGGATGTACTCCGGATCATAGTTATCGATAAAGTCGATATTCTGAGAGATGGCATCTGCTGTGCCGCGATATACATCGAGACCTTCATCTGCCTTTTCACGAGGTGTGAGTACGTAAACACCACTGTCCTTGGAGTCGAGTCCCCAACGACCATCCTGTGCGACGTAACTGTTTAGAAGTACTGATTCATACTGAGTAAGTACACCGACAACGTCGATGCCACTGTTTGCGCAATTACTAAGTGGGAAGTCGATAATACGATACTTTCCACCAAAATAAACTGCAGGTTTGGCAACCTTGGTAGTCAGGTCTTTAAGCCTGCTTCCACGGCCACCAGCCAGAATCATAGCTAACATTTCATTCTGAGCCATATGGTGTTCCCCCTCTGCTAAATGTTTAAATACCTTAATATCTATGATATAATGTGCAGTGACTTTTATCAAGCACGAAAGGAGCGCAAATTAAGTGCTTTCAGTGATTATTCCTGCTTACAATGAGGAGCAGATGATACCTAAAACGGTTTCTGTTATAGATAGCATTCTATGTGATGCGTGTATAGATCATGAGCTTTTGTTTGTTAATGATGGTTCCAAGGACAGCACCTGGGACAAGATAGAAGAGGCTGCATCAGGTAACGAGAGAATTAAGGGCGTTTGTTTTTCAAGAAACTTTGGAAAAGAATCCGCGATCTTCGCAGGCATATCCCAGGCGAAGGGTGATTGCTGCGTTGTTATTGACTGTGACCTTCAGCATCCACCTGAAAAAATCGTAGAGATGTACAGACTCTGGGAACAGGGATATGAGATCGTGGAGGGAGTTAAGACCAGCAGAGGAAGAGAAAGTGGCCTGCACAAGTTCGCAGCAAAGAGCTTTTACGAGATCATGTCCAATTCAGTGGGATTTGATATGTCAAGAGCCTCAGATTTTAAGCTCCTTGACAGGAAGGCCATGAACGTTCTTCTTAACATGAATGAAAAGAATGCCTTCTTCAGAGCACTTTCTTCCTGGATTGGATTTAAGTCCACAGAGGTTGAGTATGACGTAAGAGAAAGAGAAGCTGGAACCTCCAAATGGAGCACCAGATCTCTTATAAAGTATGCGATAACCAATATCACATCCTTTACGTCAGCACCTATGCAGCTGGTTAC
>CAMVJI010000305.1 GCA_947167765.1 uncultured Butyrivibrio sp.
AAAGGAAACAAGTAAGATGACTATAAATGAGAGAGCTGAAAAAGCAGTAGCAATGAAAACTTCCGGGATGTACAACTGTGCACAGTCAGTAACAGCGGCCCTTGCTGATGAAACAAACCTTACAGAGGAGCAGCTTTGCCAGATTTCTGCAGGATTTTGTGCAGGAATGGGCAATATGGAGGCTACCTGTGGTGCGCTTATAGGCGCTGGAATGATAGCAGGCCTCAAGACAGAGGGAAAAGGAACTCTTGCAAAGACCAGACAGATCCAGGAAGAATTTGCCCGCAGATGCGGAGCCATCAAATGCAGGGATCTTAAGGCAATCACTGATGGCAAGCCACTTTGCCCCTGCGAGGAGTGTGTAAGAAATGCTGTACTTATCTACGGAGAGATGATGGGACTTTAATTTCATGTGCGGAAGATACTTTTTTGATGATAAAACTGCATTGGAAGTAGAAGATGAGCTGGAGCTTGACTCCGGCTTACTTTCCGTTAATTCTGGCGATGTTACTCCTGCAATGAGCCCCGCTGTGATAACAGCTGACAGAGGAAGCGATGGCGCAAGTCTCAAGGTGTCAGATATGTTCTGGGGCGTAACAGGAAATGATAAGAAACTTGTGATAAACGCAAGAGCAGAATCAGCTCTGGAAAAGCCCATGTTTTCTGATAGTGTTGAAAGAAGGCGCCTTGTGATACCTGCTGCGGGATTTTACGAGTGGGACAGAGATAAAAATAAGGTAACATTCTATAAAAAAGACAAAAGCCCCATATATCTTGCGGGTTTCTATAAACTTTCTGATAATAAGGATTCTTTTGTAATACTGACCACAGCTGCCAACGAATCAATGATCAGGGTCCATGACCGTATGCCACTTATGATCGAGAAAAATGCTGTTAAGGACTGGATTTTTGATACGGATGCAGCCAAAGAAATGCTACATATGAAGATGCCACTACTTGAGAGTCATCAGGAATATGAACAGATGAAGCTCTTTTAACTAATACGTTAAAAAGAAAGGAGCACCACCATGAACCAGGAAGTTCGAGATCCATTTCTTGAAGGCAACGAGATAATTGAGGAGACGATTGCAAAATTCCACAAGGACCAGAGCAAGGAAAACCTTATTGCTGTTCTTGAGAGCATAAGGACCAGAATGCATGCTGACGGGCATTTTGTCATTCCTGTAGTTATCAAAGAAGAGGAGATGACCTACTCCTTCAGGGGCCTTAATACAGGTGATGGCAACATATGGAACGTGGTGTTTACATCCAAAGAGGAGTTTGAGAAAGGCCAGCAGAGCCAGGTGATATCTCATTTCATAGACGCAGCGCTTAAAGCCTGCGCAGAAGCTGATTGCATGGGATTTATCGTCAATCCCTGGAGCGATGATGCATTCATGCTTTCCAAGGAGCTTATCCAGATGATCATTGACGCCGACGGAGGCGTAGAATACTCGGTTCCAGAGGACCCTATTACAAAAGAGCTTCTTGCTGACGGATCATTTCTCACAAGGGCTGTGGAGATCTGCAACAGAAATGATACTGAGCTCAATGCTCTAAAGCTCATGAAGATCCTGAGCCACAGCAATGTCTGGGTTCCATGTGTTGCGCTTCCTGATGAATTTGGCAATGAAAAGCTCAATCTGGTGCCTGATATCCTGGAAGAGGACGACAAATTCTACTTCCCTGTATTTTCAACTGAAGCAGAGATGGGCGAATATGGCGACCACTTCACCAGGATCGAGAGAAATTTCATGGACACCATAAAGCTCGCAAGGAACAATCAGCGGGAGATCACAGGGATTGTTATCAACGCCTTTTCGAACCAGTACATCATAGACAAAAATATGATGGAAATGATCGAGGGTATGGAAGAATAACTTACCTTACATAATAATGGCGACCAAGCCATCTGGAGAGTCCGTCCAGGCCAGGGTACACAATGCGCTCAGATACATTCTGATGATCCAGCATATCCCTGATCTGCCAACGGATCTCTTTTTTTATTATGTAACGAACCGTTTTTTCGGTATGAGCATCAAGGAACCCTTCGATATCTTTCATATCATTGGGAATTACAGAGAAGAACGAGTACTGATTGACAATCCTGACATCAACTGAAGGAGGCTCTATCATCAGCATTGAAGAAGAACCCATGTCTTTGTCATACATGTCAAGGCTCTCGCAGGCTTCAGAGAGCATATCTACGGAAAAGACCGTAGTGTTGTATTTATCGGCGATCTTTTGGTATTTCTCGGGCAGGAGATCATGAAGCTCATGGATGTCCGTACGCCAGATGCAGCTATCTCTTTTCTCCATTTCCTCAAGATCTGTCTCGGTGACAGAAAAGTGCAGAGCAATGAGAGGCGAGAAGGACCAGTCAAGAAGCCTTGTAGGAAGCCCATGGTGCTGACCAAATATCATCTGCCTCCATACTGAGTTTTCGATGGAAGGCTCTTCAAGAACAGCATATTTTGTGAAGTTCCTGAGCATGCAGGGCTCAAGTTCTTTTTTCTTGTCTTTACAGTTTCTCTCAAGACTTGTGGTCAGCTCAAAGGTGGCATCTGGCTGCCCACGGTACACAAACAGGTTGCGATTTCTTTTAAGGTCAGTTCTATACTCCTGTTCATTCAGAAGTTCATACAGATGATCCATATCTTCGATAACAACTGTCTTGATCATAAGCTTCACCTC
>CAMVJI010000306.1 GCA_947167765.1 uncultured Butyrivibrio sp.
ATCAAGCCTGAAGCTGTTGCCATTTTCAAGGATCTTTCTGGCGCTGTCCTTTACGTGTATGCTGTCAAGGTCTCTAAATATATACTCAGGAGACTTGATGAATTCAGCCAAAGCTCCGTTATCCCGCATCTCTTCCACCTGACCAAGAGTAATTGCTGTGTCTAAAGAAAACGCCCCAACCCTGGTCCTTGTAAGATGCTGCATTGCTGCTCCGCAGCCAAGTGACAGGCCAATATCATGGCATAGAGTCCTTATGTAAGTTCCCTTTGAGCACTTAACTTCCATGGTAAAAAGATGGTCTGACTCAAGGTGGGAGTCATCAAGGATCGTGATAGCACCAATGTTTACCTTTCTTGGTTTTCTCTCAACTTCCTTGCCTTCCCTTGCCAGTTCGTAGAGCTTTTTGCCGCCGACCTTGATAGCAGAATACATAGGTGGTATCTGTTCATAGTCGCCTACAAAGGCCCTGACTGCATCATGAAGCTGCTGCCTTGTTACGTTTACTTCTGCTTCTTCAAGCACCTGCCCTGACATATCCTGGGTATCTGTGGTAACTCCAAGCCTGCAGACTGCGATGTATTCCTTGTCGTGGTCTGAGAGCATCTCAACCAGCTTGGTGCCAGTCCCAAGACAGACCACTAAAACTCCCACAGCGTCCGGGTCCAAAGTTCCTGTGTGTCCTATCTTTTTCTGATGAAGGATGCCACGGAGTTTAGCCACAACGTCATTAGAAGTAAAGTCTGGTTCCTTATATATATTTATCAGTCCGTTGTAAGTATTAGCCATTGTAAATACTGAAAATGGGGCCTATTAAGCCCCACTTTTTATCCTATTTGTTTTTGAATATACTTTGTTAAGTTGTTGATCACATCATGATATGTGCCACTTACAGTACATCCTGCAGCACGTACATGACCGCCGCCACCAAACATCTGGGCAACCTCAGATACGTTAACTGCTCCGTTGCTGCGAAGGCTTACCTTGTACTCAAGAGGAGCAAGCTCATACATGAATATTGCGCAGTCAACGCCAATTGTAAGAAGAAGCTGATTAACAATGCCATCAAGGTCATTGCTTGCAACTCCGTAAAACTCCATGGTCTGCTTGGAAACAACAGATACTATGCATCTACCATCCATTAGAAGAATACTCTCTAAAAGAGCTCTTCCAAGTATCTGATTCTGTACATAGGTCTTTTCATAAAAGACATGATCAATAAGTGAGCCAAAATCAAAGCCGTAGGAAATAAGCTCTGCTGCCACTCTCATGGTCTTAGGTGAAGTGTTGTTGTACTTGAACACTCCTGTATCTGTCACCATACCTGTGTAAAGAGCCTTGGCGATCTCCACATCGATCTTATCTGGATCCAGTGTGTCGTAAACAAGCTCGCAGGCGCTGCTGGCGTCAGGAACGATGTAAAGTTCATTCCCGGTCCCAGGGTTGCTTACATGGTGATCAATATTTATAGTCTTTTTTGCCGCGTCAAAAAACTTCTCGGCATCTCCGGTTCTATCCTTGGAACAGTCTAAAACGATGAAAAGATCATAGCTTTCAACATCTGATGTAAAGTCTGTCTTTACCTCATCTGATCCGCTAATGAATGTCAGCTCAGGAAGAACCTTCTCCAGGAACACATCAACTTTAGTCTCTGGATAGTTCTTTTTAAGGTAAAGATACATTCCAAGAGATGATCCGATAGCATCGCCATCAGGTCTTACGTGACTTGAGATTCCGATTGTCTTAGCACTGCCAATAAGCTGATCGATCTTCATTAGTCCTCCTGTTCTTCTTCTGAAGAATCATCCTCGATGCTCTCGCCTCTTGCAAGTCTTGCCTCATTGTCCTTGGCTGTTACTTCATCTATCTTCTTGGACATATTGATGGCATACTCTATGGAATCATCCATAATGAAGCGAATCTCCGGTGTGTATCTCATATTAAGTTCTTTGGCGAGGGTGCTGCGGATATATCCTGAAGCAGACTTAAGGCCCTCCTGTGTACGGAGTCTGTCCTCATCATTGCCCATTACAGTAACCCACACCTTGCAGGTCTTAAGGTCCGGAGCAACCTCTACATCCATAACAGATGTAAAGGGACTGATCCTTGGATCCTTGGAAAAACGGATCGCTTCAGAAATGACCTTCTGCACTTCGCCATTGATTCTTCTGTTTTTGTTACTATTTTTTCTCATAATTTCCTATCTCAAATTAAGTCCTTGGAACCTCTACCATCTCATAGGCCTCAACAAGGTCGCCCTCGTGGATACCGTCAAATCCGTCAAATACAAGACCACACTCGAAGCCTTCCTTAACTTCCTTGACGTCATCCTTGAATCTCTTAAGGGAAGCAAGATCTCCTTCGAAGATCTGCTCGTCATCTCTGGTGATACGAACCTTGCATTCCTTCTTGATGATACCGTCCTTGACAAAGGCACCAGCGATATTGCCGACCTTGGAAGCCTTGAATATCTGGCGAACCTCTGCGTGACCTGTAATTCTCTCTTCGTATACTGGAGCAAGCATACCCTTCATAGCATACTCGATCTCCTCGATTGCCTGGTAAATAACCTTGTAAAGCTTGATCTCAACACCCTCGTGATCAGCCATGCTCTTGGCTGTTGCATCAGGACGAACATCAAATCCGATGATGATGGCATTTGATGCTGCAGCAAG
>CAMVJI010000307.1 GCA_947167765.1 uncultured Butyrivibrio sp.
AGAATACGCAGCTGCGTCTGTGCCTCAGTTGATTTGACATTGACAGCACGATTCTCATAACTGTCCAAAATGACAGAGTGCATAACAAGGCAGGATATAAGCCCTGTCAGGAAAACTATAACAAAGAATCGTACTCTAAGACTTTTATATATGCCTCTTATCTTAAAACCACTAGTTTTATCCATAATTATGCCTGGAAATAGTATCCAGCGCCCCATTTGGTACGAACGAATCTAGGCTCGCTTGGATTATTCTCAAGTTTCTCTCTAAGTCTTCTGATGTGAACGTCAACGGTTCTCTCATCTCCAGGATAATCGCTGCCCCAGATGGTCTCAAGCAGCTCCTCTCTGGAATAGGTCTTACCTGGTGTTGACGCCAAAAGTTCAAGGAGCTCATACTCCCTGCTTGTTACGTTGATCTCTTTATCCTTAACAAATACTCTTCTATACTCTTCATTGAGCTTAAGGTCTCCAAAGGTCATAACCTTGGCTGTATCAGTAGTCCTTACTGTTCTTCTGATGATTGCCTTGATCCTTGCCTTAACCTCAAGGATGTTAAAGGGCTTGGTGATATAGTCATCAGCACCATATTCAAGACCCAGGATCTTGTCCATATCATCTCCCTTAGCTGTAAGCATAATGATAGGAACATTGGAAAACTCCCTGATCTGCTGGCAAACTTCGAATCCCGTAAGCTTAGGAAGCATAACATCTAAAAGGATGATGTCATATTCTGTTGCCTTGGCCATATCCAGCGCTTCCTGCCCATCATATGCACAGTCAACTACAATGTCATCCTGTTCAAGACTGAACTTGATTCCCTTTACAATTGCCTTCTCATCATCAACAACAAGCGCTTTTTTACTCATAACATCACCATTCCATTTTGCTCAAACCGTTATATGATCCTTGATCTTGGAAAAAAGCTTATCCTTGATCCCGGAAACGTTCATTATGTCTTCTATCGCCTTAAATGCTCCGTGCTGCTCTCTGTAACTTATGATCTTTTCTGCAGTGGCATTTCCAATTCCAGGAAGAGCCGTAAGTTCATCTCTTGTAGCAGAATTTATGTTTATCAGTCCGCTACCTGCACCAGCACTATCGCTGCCCAAAGAGGTGCTTTCTTTATCAAAAGTCTCAACCTGCAAAGCAGCAGATTCCATTGTTTCCTGCATTGTAGGTATATAGAGCTTGATCCCGTCATCTAAAAGAGCTGCCAGATTAACATAGGTTTTATCTGCAGTCTCCAAGAAGCCACCAGCGGCCTCTACTGCATCTACCACACGTCCACCTTCAAAAAGCTCATAAACTCCAGGTTTTTCAACTGCCCCGCAGACATATACAAATATACTGGCGGGCTTCTTAATTACTTCTTCTGCCGGCGCTAAATCTCCTTTAGAAGACTCTTCAATATTTTCTTTTAATTCCTCATCAAAAACTGTTTCATCAGTGACGGATGCGCTATCTATGGCAGCATCTGTCAGGGATATTTCTTTTCCCTGGGGCGCACATCCTGATAAGACAAGCGCCAGAATAACTACTAATAATACTCTTTTTTGCATGTTTCCTCCTGTATAGGAGGGCCCCATCCATGCTTTTTTATTCTAGTAAATTAAAAAGAATAATTCAATGATTAATCATCATCTTCTACAAGTCCCGCAGTAATGGCCTCGTCATCAGGATCAGGAATCGTAGTCTCTGTATACTCAGTTCCGGTAATCTGAGTCTTGATATCCTCAGATACTGCTTTAAGGGTCGAATTACAATCAGCCCCATTCCAGATATTGGTAAATGCGATCTCAAGCTCCATCCAAAGGTTACTGGTCTCTATAGTCTTGGGCATTGGCACTGAATCAGCATATACTGAAACGAAGGTATTTAGCCTTTTGTCCTCGTAGTTAACTCCATCATGAGCTGCAAGCTTATTGCTGAGCTTATAGATGTCGCCAGAATTATCGCTGCAAAGATATCTTGCAACATCCTCTGCATCATCAGCATTTTCAGAGTAGCCATTGACAACAAGGCACTCTGTAACTGACATAGTCCTTGAACCAAAATCATCTGTAAGACCAGGCATATCTGCCACTTCAAAATCGAAGTCACACTCTCCTGATGCCTTGGCATCCTCGATCTTTTTCATAATGTCAGTAGTTGCAATGGTAAATACGACCTTGCCATCAATAAAGTCCTGGACAATAGTGTCGTAGTCGATCTGCTTAGGATCAATAGCAAAGAACTGGTTGAGCTGCTGATAGATCTTCATACAGCTTATGGTATCAGTGTTGTAAATATCAAACTGCTCCAGATCATCACCAAAATCTCCACCAACATTCATGTAATTACCTACAAAGAAGTAATTGTAGAAAATATCTGTCACATCCCACTCAAAGACAGCCTCAACCTGCTCTGGTGCGTTGTAGTTCTCGGCGAATTTAAGAATATCAGAAATGTTAAGAGGAAGACTCTCAGCCACTGCCTCATCGATCATTCCCTGAGTGATCTCAGCGCCAGTATTATCATCTGCCGAAACCTCTTCATTTTCAGAGGGCTCACTTTTTTCTGAAGAATCAATCTCTGCCTGGGCAGCCTCACCCTCCTGGATGTCGATCTCAGACTGAAGATTCTCTGTGGCCATATTCTCAAGATAGGTCTTGTTGTAAATAAG
>CAMVJI010000308.1 GCA_947167765.1 uncultured Butyrivibrio sp.
AAGAGAGCACCGGATGAAGCTATTGCAAGAGCGATACATGATGCGCTACTAAAGCGAAAAGAAGGTAAATAGTTTAGCGGACTTGACCAAGGATGGTGAGCCATGAAGAATTTATCGAAACTGTTGTACATAATATTGGGCATAATTGTTGCTATATGCCTCTTTATACTGTTCTGTGGGATGAACCCAGATATCAGCAAGGGATTAAAAGAGTGGATAGCTGAAAATGCACCGAAGAAAGAAGCTGCCGCGGAAGAAACGACGAACAATGTGGCCACAGCAGCTACTTCAGAGGCGACTGTGGAACCCGAACCTGAGCCAGAGGACGAGGAAGATAGCGAGGAAAACTATGAGTACAATTATGACCTGACCTACGATGACTATGTAAATGACTGGGATCCCAGTACAGTGAGTCAGGATACTCAGAATAATCCAGAGTACCAGGACTTTGTCGATGCTTTTTTACATCCCCAAGAGAATGCTGACGACGGCAATTATCCAGAGGATAAGTCCGACATGCAATCCCCTCAGCCCAAGATTGTAGACATTGAGGATGAGGAAAAGGCTAAAGAGAGAAGTGAAAAGCTGGATTATGGGGATACTGGTGAAGATCTTACGTTTGACCCGCTGTTTTACCCCTATTACCATATGCTGAACAGTCGTGGACAGGCGCTGTACAAGCAGATATACGCCAACGCACTTGCTCAGAAAAAGAAATTTGCGCCGGTCTTGTCAGATGCAAATGATAACGAGATTTTAAGCGCCTTTTGCTGCGTGCTGGATGACCATCCAGAGCTCTTTTGGGTTGATATTTCTTTTTACACTCAGTACGATTATCAAGGAAAAGCCATTGAATTTGACTTTAAGTTCTATAAGAACTTTAATGATATACAGTATGCTAGGATGAGGTTTGATAATATCTCAGATAACCTTATTGCTGGGGCGAAGGAGTTGGAAAGTGCCTACGAAAAAGAGCTGTACATACATGATGTGATAGTGGACAAGCTGAATTATCAGCATAATTCCCTTGATCAAAGTGCTTATAGCTCTGTTGTTGACAACTATACGGTATGCGCTGGTTATGCAAGATGTTTCCAGTACCTGATGCAGCGACTTGAAGTGCCGGCATATAACTGCACTGGCTGGGGCGGCAGGGAGCGCCATGCATGGAACATTGTTTTGCTGGATGATGGGTATCATAATGTTGATGTCACTTGGGATGATTCTGGAGAAAACTATGATTTCTTTAATCTGAGTGATTCAGAGAATAAGCAGCATAGGAGAATGGATTTTTCGGTCTATCTGCCAAAGTGTGTGGAATCAGACCATAAACCCAAGTTTGCAGCAAAGGCAGCCAGCAATCCCTCGGTAACTGTTAATACCAATGGTGATACGGCTTCTGTCACCGTCAATCTTGGCGGTTCAGGGTCAAGCAGGCCCTATCACTATAACGTAGATAGTGATGGAAACGTAATAAGAATAGATGATTGAATATGAAAAGAGTAGTTGGGGGGAAAAAAGATGCTTCAGGACAGAACTCTTAAGAGTATTTTAGAAGACCCGCTAATTTCAGAGATCTCAAAGGATGCCATTAGCAAGTGGGATCTGTCAAAAGAGGAATTCTATGACTGGACCCTTAAGGACATCGGAGAAAAAGTGGGCTGGCGCAATATGGCTACTGGCTTTGAGAGACTTTTCGATGTCGCATCCCGCAGGCAGTACTACTACAAATTGTACTCAGAGGATGATAGAGCTAAGGACCCTGAGAAGGAAAACATAAATGTGGTATATCTGCCATCAGATGATGAAAAGGCCGTAGACAGGCCTTTTATCCTGCTTGTGCCTGGGGGCGGATTTGTTAACGTATGGAGCCTTACGGAAGGCTGGCCGGTTGCAGCGCGCTTTAACAAAAAAGGATATAACGTTTTTGTCCTGACATATCGTGTCAGCGTTGATCTGGCGGCAGTAAAATCAATGGAGGACGTTGCAAGGGCTCTTCAGTTCATCAGATCCCATAACGAGGAGTTTGATGTTGACCCTGACAAGTACATTACCTGCGGATTTTCAGCCGGTGGATATGTAATATGCCTCTGGAATACTGATAAAGGCTACAGGAAGTTTGATCTGCCAAAGCCACAAGCTTGTTTCCCAATATATCCTGTAACATCCTACAGGGTCATTCGCGATACTAAATGGGATATTGGTGAGACTAAGGATGCCTATGCCCGGTCTAGCGTTGGATGTAGCCTGGAAGAGGCCTGCAACAGCAGCTTCGAGGTTCCGCTCCATGTAGAAGGATTTCCTCCAACTGCAATCTTTGTAGCGGCAGAGGATGAGCTGGTGGACACAGACCATTCCAAGAACCTTGCCACTGCGCTTAAGGAAGCCGGGATCAAGGTCAGGTTTGAGATGGGAGAGACCGGCGGACATGGTTTTGCCGATGGCGATGGAATGAGCATGGAGGGCTGGCCTGAGAGGGCAATTGAGTTTTACGAAAGCCTTTAAATGTGTTTTTGGCCGGAGAAGGAGTATAATAGTAGTAGATAAATAATTCTTTTTTTGGAGGGCAGGATCATGGAAGTTAAGAATTCAGTTCATGTCACTAAAGAAGATGCAATCTACGATGATCAGGAAAGCGCGGCGCTGT
>CAMVJI010000309.1 GCA_947167765.1 uncultured Butyrivibrio sp.
GTTGCAGATACCCAGTCAATTGACCTTTACATCTGCGGCGAGCGCTTCGATATGGGAACAGGAGAGCTGATAGGTAATCAGAGGATCCTGGACATGGATAACGGCTTTACATCCAGAGAGATCATCTGGAAGAGCCCTCTTGGAAACACTGTAAAGATAGTGACAAAGCGAATGACACATCTTGCTATCCCAAAGCTTTTTACCATCGAGTACAGTGTCACATCCCTTGATTTTGATGGGGAGATAGTCTTTGATTCCTGGCATATTGCAGACGTTAAAAACTATTCAGATCCGTCTGATCCAAGGCTTGCTTCAGAGAGCCCTTCATACCTTAAGGTGGTAAGCTCTGAGGTTGTGGGTGACAGCACTATCTGCGTAAGTAAGACAGGTGTCAGTGGCATCAGCATAGCATCTGCGTCAGCCCATCTTCTTCTTGGAGAGGACGACCATATAGAAGTCTGCGACAACGACAATGACAAGAGGCTTTGCAGCTATATCAAGGCCCACATCTGTCAGGATCAGGAAATAAGACTTGTTAAGTTTTGTAGTTTTTCAGATTCACTTAGATGCCAGGATCCAAAAAATGACGCTCTTATGGTCCTTAATGATGCTCTTAAAAAAGCGGGCACTGATGGAAAGGGACTTATTGACCTTTACCAGGATCAGAGCGATATACTCAAAGATTTCTGGCAGCATTCAGGTATGGAGATCATGGGAGATGAGGATCTTAACCTTTCCATGAGCTTTAACATGTACCAGCTTTTCTGCTCTGCTCCAAGGACTCCCGGATACAGTATGGCTGCCAAGGGACTTACAGGAGAGGGCTATGAAGGTCACTATTTCTGGGATACAGAGATGTATGCACTGCCTTTCTTTACCCTTACAGATACTGACCTTGCTAAGAATATCCTTCATTTCAGATACAAGACACTAGATAAAGCGAGAGAAAATGCAGCTCTTTTGGGTCACAAAAAAGGCGCACTCTACCCCTGGAGAACCATCACAGGCCAGGAGTGCTCAGGGTACTTTCCAAGTGGAACAGCTGCATATCACATAAATGGCGCAGTTTCTTATGCCATAGTTCAGTACTATCTCACAACTGGCGATAAGGACTACATCTTAAAAGAGGGAGCTGAGATCCTGATCGAGACGTCGCGCCTTTGGCTGGATACAGGTAACTACGACAGAAAGGGTAACTTTGTCATCAATGAGGTTACAGGACCTGACGAGTACACCTGCATGGTCGACAACAATTTCTATACCAACTGCATGGCAGCCCATGGCATGAAATGGACCATCAAGCTCCTTGAGAAATACTCAGATACAGCAGAAATCATCAGCCTTAAGCAGAGGCTTTGCTTAACCGACAAAGAGCTCTCTGATATAAAAAAGGCTGCCGATAATATCTACCTTCCCTACGATGAAGAGCTGGGGATAAACCCACAGGACGATTCTTTCCTGCAAAAGCCCATATGGGACCTTGAGGCAACGCCCAAGGAAGAGTTTCCCCTTCTTCTTCATTACCATCCCCTGCACCTTTACAGATATCAGGTCTGCAAGCAGGCGGATACAGTCCTGGCGCATTTTCTTTTCCCTGAGAGCGCAGATAAGACTACCCAGGAAAAGAGCTTCAGGTACTATGAAAAGATAACAACCCACGATTCATCGCTTTCTACCTGCGTATTTTCCATGCAGGCATCAAGGCTTGGATTATATGACGAAGCTGTTTCATATCTTGGAGATTCAGCTAAGCTCGACCTTTTGAACCTTCATGGCAATAGCTCTGATGGTGTTCATACAGCCAACATGGGAGGCTCTTACATGGCCTTTGTGTTTGGCTTTGGAGGTGTGAGGATCACTGAAGAGGGCCTTTCTATCAATCCATTTTTGCCCGGGACAGTAACGGGCTACTCCTTTAAATTCGGTTACTTTGGAAGGCTCCTTCAGTTATCTATAAATAAAAAAGAGATTATGGTCACACTTATAAGTGGTGATGAGATTTCTTTTAAACATGGAGAAAAAACTTATTCAATCACCGGAGGTGAGAAATGCATTATAAAGCGGTGATCTTTGACCTTGACGGGGTGCTGGTCTTTACTGACAAGTATCACTACAGGGCATGGAAAAAGCTGGCAGAGAAGCTTTCAATAGAATTTACAGAAAAAGATAACGACAGGCTTCGGGGTGTCAGCAGGGCAGAGAGCCTTGAAATCATTCTTGAAAAGTATCATGGAAAGCCCATTTCAGAGGATAAGAAAAAAGAATATCTTGAAGAAAAGAACGATACCTACAGGCAGTTTCTTGGAGATATGAACAGGGATGATGTGGCAGTGGATGTAAGGGATACCCTTTCTAGACTTCGAAAGGACGGATACCGCCTTGCCATCGGATCATCCAGCAAGAACACAGCCTATATTCTTGAAAGAACAGAGCTCACAGATGCTTTTGACGCTGTGGCAGATGGAACTATGATAACCAGGTCTAAACCCGATCCCGAGGTATTTTTTAAGGCTGCTGAGCTCCTTTCAGAAAAGCCTTCAGACTGCCTTGTGGTTGAGGATGCAGACGCCGGAGTAACAGCTGCCCACGCTGCAGGAATGGATGTTGCTGCAATTGGAGCGGCCACAAAGAG
>CAMVJI010000310.1 GCA_947167765.1 uncultured Butyrivibrio sp.
AGTAATAGCCCCTCATCTTAATATCCAGAATCGGAAGATCCTGAAAAACTTCCGGGTTTACAAGCTCATCCTGCTCCATCTGCTCAATGGCCTGAAGACACTTCTCAACAGGATCTGCTTTGCCAAGGTCAATGTAGCAGTCGCCCTGGGCTGCGTAACAATAAAGAAGATTCCTGTGGTATAGAGAATCTTTTTTGTTCTTGCGGATATCCTTGTAGGAAGACCTGACATACTGAAGGGCCTGCCTGATGTCACCATTGCCATAGTAGATCTGACCAATATTAAAATTGATAAGTCCAGGAATATTGCTGGTATTTCCCAGAGACTCACTGTACTTAAGTGCATTGAGATAAAAATCAAGAGCAATCTCTGTGTTCCCATGATTGAGGGCGTCAATACCCAGAAGGTTATAACATCTTGCAAGGTGCTCCATGTCGCCACAGGCCTGCAGATATTCAATTGCCTTTAATAAGTTGGTATTAAACTTGCGATACTCTGTACTAAGAAGATAATAAGCATCTGCAAGATAATAATAGCTGTAGCCAAGTAAGTTAACATCACCAATCTCTTTGGCTCTCTTAACCATCTTGTTGCAGCATGTTATGAAGTCGTCTGACATTTTGGCACGTTCTTTTAACATTTCTTCATTAAGAAGTACTAGGTCCTGGCCAAAATCTTCTATTTTCATAGTTCTCCAATCTGGAATGGTGGATAGCGAAAACTTATCCACAATGGTCACCTACCAACAACGTATCAAAAAATATTTTACAACAACATTTGTGCACTATCAAGAATGATGTAAGCCGGGCAAAACTCCCCAAAGCCCTAGATAGTACCTGCATTTCCGCATTTTTAATGACATTTATGTCAGTAATAGGTTTGGTTTACATATACCTTTTGACCATTTTGGTCATAATGTATTTTTTATTACAGTTTTACGTACGTTTTATCAGCCGATTCCTGTTGCCTATTTATGCGGTATTTTAAATATGCCCTATCGAATAATCCCCAATTTCCACAGAGTTATCCACATGACACCAGAGTCGTTTTATCACTATTTTACGTATCATTTTCTGAATATTTAGCTAATTTTAGTAACAATTTTACACAACTTAACTCAAAATGCGGTTTACATAATTTATTTCAATTCTGTTTTATGTAAACCATTTTCTTCTTTTTTGGGCTATTTTTGTCAAAATCTGCTCTTTATAATCCTTCAAACCCGCTCCAGAACTGACTTATGCCCTGATTGACTGAACTGATCGAAATTGTCTTATATCCACTCCATTCTCTTGGGAAAAGAGCTCTGTATCCCCCTTGCATAAACCTGTCATCCAGTAGCAGCGCTACTCCCACATCATCTACAGTCCTTATTACTCTGCCTGCTGCCTGAAGGACCTTGTTCATCCCCGGGAATCTATAGGCATAATCAAAGCCGTCCAGACCTTTCTTTTCAAAAAAGTCCCTTATTATCTCTCTCTCGTTGCATACCATTGGAATTCCTGTGCCAACAATGATTACTCCGATAAGACTGTCGTTCTTAAGATCAATCCCCTCGCTAAAGATTCCTCCCATGACGCAAAATCCAAGGACATTTTTATCCTCCACAACTTCAAGGTCCATGTGGATAATGCTGGAAAGATCTATGTCATTGCCAGTTGAGAATCTCGATAGAAATTCCTCTCTGGCTGCCTCAGTCATGAAAGAGGTCTGAGCAAGGAGCTCAGTGTCCTCCGGGTCATAGAATTCCTCCTCAAAGATACTGTAAACCTCATATAAATACTGGTGAGATGGGAAAAATACCAGATAGTTGCCCTTCTTTGCCTTGATCACCGAGTCTATATACATGGCAACCTTGCGGTACATGTCATAGCCCCTTTGAGAATAGCGGCTGCTTACGTCAGTTCCTATGAATATCCCAAGTTTTCCCGGGTCAAACACAGTTTTGGCGTAGATCTCATAGTCTTCTTTTGTGCCCCCAAGAAGGCTCTTGTAGTACTGAATAGGAAGGAGCGTTGCTGAAAAAAGGATTGTGGATATGCCTCTGTCCATGCATAAAGCCAGATTCCTTGAGGGATCGATGCAGGACAGGCGAAGAAGAAACCCTCCGTCTTCAGCAAATTCGCCATAGGTCACGTAGTGATCGTCCATAAGATCATATATTGTAAGGAATCTTGAGACATCAAAATAAAACTGCAGGATATCCTCTCTGCAGGGGCCTTCGTCGTGATCCTCCAGATATTCAGACATAATCGTGGAAAGTCGGTTTAAAGCCGTAATAAACCCCTCTATGGAATCGTAGACCTTGTACTCTAAAGTGCACTGTCTTTTCAGTTCCAAAAGAGCTTTATTACACTTATCAAGGTGTCCTGCAATCCTTGGATGGAACTCCTTAATAGTGTTCTTAAGAGATAAGAAGCTCTCTTTTTTAAGAACCGCACTGTACATGTCCCTTCCCCTGTCAAGGAGGTTGTGGGTCTCATCCACAAGGAAGCAATAGTCGTGTTCTTTTCCATCAGCAAAAAAGCGTCTTAAATAAACAAAGGGATCAAATACATAGTTGTAGTCACAGATGATGCCAT